>JAFDVT010000781.1 GCA_018268875.1 Acidobacteriota bacterium | reverse complement strand
CCTTCGCCCGCGGCGCCTTCGCGCTCACGGAACTTGCCTCCAAGAGCCAGACCATCCCTTCGAACACCGCCGCTACGACGTTCTACATTCTCAACCCCAACTCTTCGCCCGCTTCCGTTGACCTGCGCAACCTGCAGGACGACGGCAACTACGGCACCGGACGCCGCGTCTCCATCCCGCCGCGCGGCTACTACGGCGCGCCCTCCGGCCTCACCCAGGCTCCGGCGCTCCGGCTTGATTCCGATCTCCCGGTGATCGCGTTTGCCGCCGTCTCGGGCGACAACAACATCGCGGACTTCGGCATCCTGCCCGGTTACAGCCTCGACGGCGGCTCCACCGTCACGCCCGGCACCTCGCCGCGCTTGCAGGTCGATCCCGTCTCGCTCAACTTCGGCACCGTCGTGATCGGCGAAACCCGTACCCAGACGCTGAGCATCCGCAACGGCGGCACCGCCCCGCTCACGGTAGCCAGCATTACGAGCGATAGCGCCCGCTTCACCGTCGAAGGTACCTTCCCGCTCACCGTCGTACCCGGCGGCACGCAGCAGGTCACCGTCCGCTACGCGCCCAACGGCACCGGCGGCCAAACGCAAACCGGAACCCTCACCGTCACCAGCAATGACGCGGTCACCGGACCCGTCACCGTTAACCTCACCGGCCAGGGGTCGTTCGTCGAACTGCCCAAGGTTCGGATCGACGCGACACCGTCCACACTCGACTTCGGCGACGTGAACAGCGGCCAGACCAAGGACCTGTCCCTGGTCATCCGCAATGCGGGAACGGACCCGTTGGTCGTGAGCGGCATCACCCTGTCGAATCCGCGATTCCAACTGGTGTTCGCGTCGTTCCCGATGACGATCGCGCCCTCGGGCCTGACCACGCTGCAAGTGCGCTTCCTCCCCTCGGGACCCGGCGTGCAAACCGGTACGCTGGTGATTTCGAGCAACGACAGCGAACATCTCACCACCAGCATCGCCTTGCGAGGCAATGGCGTCGGAACGGCGTCGAGCCCGAAGATCGTGGTAAGCGCCACCAACTTCGAGTTCGGCACGGTGCAGGTGGGCGATACCGGCGAGAGGACGTTCTCCATCTCCAACACGGGCACGGCCCCGTTGGTGATCCAGTCGCTGAGCATCGACAACACCAACTACCGGGTTGGTCCGGCGGCTCCGTTTACTCTGGCTCCGGGAGCGATCGCGGACATGGCGGTGCTGTTCGTACCCAAGGCCCCGCAGTCGAACCCGGCCCAGTTGCGAATCATCAGCAACGACCCGGTGAACGGGACCATCCTGCTGCCGATCACCGGTACCTCGGTGCAATAGCCGCAACTCCCGCGAAAACGAAAAAAAGACCCGCGCCGTCCGGAAGGAAGCGCGGGTCTTTTATTTATACTGGTGGGGAACTCTATGAGCTACCAACCTTTTGACTTGACCGGCAAAACCGCCGTCGTCATCGGCGGAACCTCGGGCATCGGACTCGCCATTTCCGCTGGTCTCGCCGAAGCCGGGGCGGACGTCATCCCCTCCAGCCGCCGCCAAAGCGAGGTGGATGCCGCTGTCGCCATCGTCGAATCCAAAGGCCGCCTGTCCCTGGCCCAAACCTCCGACGTCAGCGACCGCAAGTCCCTCGAAGCCCTTCTCGAAGCCTCCGTGAACAAGTTCGGCAAGGTGGACATCCTGATCAATTGCGCCGGCCGCACCAAGCGCACCCCCACGCTGGACGTCACCGAAGAAGAATGGGCCGGAATCCTCGACACGAACCTCACCGGCATCCTGCGCTCCTGCCAGGTATTCGGAGCCCACATGCTGGAACGCGGCTATGGACGCATCGTCAACATCGCCTCGCTATCGTCGTTCGTCGCGCTGTTCGAAGTCGCGGCGTACGCGGCCAGCAAAGCGGCGGTTGCCTCCCTCACCAAATCGCTCGCCGTCGAATGGGGCGCCAAAGGTGTGCTCGTCAACGCGATCGCCCCGGGCGTATTCCCGACACCTCTCAACGCGTCCCTCCTGAACGGCACCCCGCGAGGCCAGGAGTTCATCACCCGCACGCCCCTCAAGCGCTTCGGCAAGACCGAAGAACTGGCCGGCGCGGCCATCTTCCTGTCCTCCGATGCCGCCAGCTACGTCAACGGCGAAGTCATCGCGGTGGACGGAGGCTTCCTGGCCAGCGGCGTCAATCAATAAATATATAGTTAGCGATTCCTTGCGCAGCGCGGCGATCGGATCCCCGAAAAGGGACCGCTCGCCACGTCGCGCGCCCCCATCCTTCCCCACCGTTCCGGCGAATCCCGCCAGCGTTCCACCCTCAAATAACAGTTATCTGCCGCACGCCCGGAATATCTTCTTTAGAACCGATGCGCGACGGCAATCAAGAATAAAAAATCGTACATAAAAGGAAAAGCCGGCGACTTGAGTCACCGGCTTTGTATTCCAGATAACCTGGCGAATGGGGAATTAGTCACCCCAGATCGCGTTACCGGACTTCACGTTCGACTTGATTTTCATGTGGAACCCTTCTCCTTTGGTCGTGAGATAGGCTGGTGCGGCAGCCAGTTCCAGTATACGTGGAACACCTTAGGAGGTCCAGACTTTTTCACGTGTCGGGATAGATGAAAATACTAATATTCACTTAGCCGGGAAGTACCAAAAAAAAACCGGTGAGGGTTACTCACCGGTTCAAAATCGATTCAAGCGGGGGGTGCCGACGAATCGTTCAGAATGGAGTCGCAAAAAATCTTCGAAACACCAATAGATGCACGTGAAGCTCCAAAGACGCGGCTGTGGCCACATAGCCTCCAAATCAAGGGTTTAGGCTCTAGCTAGCAGAATGGCTAAGTGCGGCCACTTAGCAAAAAGGCTAATTACGAAAAATACCCCTCATTCAAAACATTAATCCGTCCCGCGAATATTGCGGTATACTTGCCTCATTAATGCCCCAGGAACCTGATCCGCCACAGAGCGGCAGTCCCTATTGGCTGGTCGCAGAATCCGGGCCTTTGCGGGGACAAAGCATCGAGATCCGAGAGGGAGAAACGGGCTTCGGCCGTGACCCCCACAACGGAGTCGCAATTTTGGACTCCGCCATGTCGAGGCGCCACTTTATCATTCTTCGTGAGGGCGGGCGCATCTCTGTTCGCGATCTGGGCAGCCGGAACCAGACTTTGCTAAATGGCAAACCGGTTACCGAGGCCCGTTTGTCGGAGGGCGACTCTGTTCGCGCCGGCGGCTCCGAATTCCGCTTCCTGCGGCACCTGCCGTTAACACAATCGCAAACTTCCCAGCTCTTCGATATCAACGATACGCACTCCATTGTTTTGCGGCCGGCCGAAAGCCGCTACCTCCAGTTAGCCACCCCACACGTTCCCCCGCCCGGCGCGACCCCCGTCCCGCGCGACCTGCGCGATCTTAGCGGTCTCCTTCGGTTTGCCCGCTCCCTGGCCTCGGTGCGCGACATGGCCACGCTCGAAGCCCGGGTGTTCGAAGCCATCCGCGACCTGACGAAAGCCGAACAGGCCACCCTTATCCTTACGGAAGAACTCGAAGGACCGGTTGTCTATGAGGGAGTCTGGCGCCGCACCGGCGACCAATCCTGGACGGTCAGCCGCACGATCGTCGCCCGTGTCTTGCATGAAGGCCTCGCGATCCTCGCCGGCGACGTCCCGTCCGAACTCCCGAGTTCGGAAAGCCTGGTGCTGACCTCCATCCGTTCGTTGGTCGCCGTCCCCATCGGAAAAGTGGGCGTTCTATACCTCGATTCCCGCTCGCCAGTGAACCGCTTCGACAACCAGGATCTGGAACTGGCCGCCGCCATCGGCAACATCGTCGCCTTAGCGCTCAACAACATGCGGGACCTGGAGCTGCTCGCGGACGAAAACGAGCGTCTCCGCGAGGATCTCGGCATCACCCACGATATCCAGGGCGACAGCGATGCCATTCGCGGTGTTTTGCAGTACATCCGCAAGGCCGCCGCGGCCGATTCCAACGTTCTCGTCCTGGGCGAAAGCGGAACCGGCAAGGAACTCGTCGCCCGCGCCATCCACTTTAATAGCGACCGCGAGTTGCGCCCTTTTATCGCCATCAATTGCGCCTCGATTCCCGAGCAGTTGATTGAATCCGAGCTTTTCGGTCACGAAAAAGGCGCCTTTACGCACGCCATTCAGCTCAAAAAAGGAAAATTCGAACTCGCCCACGGCGGCACCATTTTCCTCGACGAAATCGGCGAACTCTCGCTGCCCCTGCAAGCCAAGCTCCTGCGCGTCATCCAGGAACGCGAAATCGAACGTCTGGGCGGCTCCAAGCCCATTAAAATCGATGTCCGCATCATCGCCGCCACCCATCGCGACCTGAAGGACATGGTCAAAACCCACACGTTCCGCCAGGACCTCTACTTCCGCCTCAACGTCATTCCCATCCGCATGCCGGCGCTCCGGGACCATCCCGAAGATATTCCAATATTGGCGAATCATTTTCTGGAAAAATTCCGCCAGCGGACCAAGCGCCGCGTCACCGGTATTTCCACCCGGACGCGCGATTTATTGTGCCGTTATGACTGGCCGGGCAACGTTCGCGAACTCGAAAACGCCATCGAACGCGCCGTCGTGATGGGCATGACCGAACTTCTGTTGCCCGAGGACTTCCCGGAAATCTACGAAGCCATCGGGGTCGACCTCAGCGACCGTCCGGACACGCTGCAGGCGGTGATCCTCGAGGCCAAACGCCGGGCGATCCTGCGCGCGCTCGAACAAAGCGGGGGCAATCAGACCGAAGCCGCGCAACTTCTGGACATCCATCCCGTACACTTGTCCAAAACGATCAAAGCCCTGGGTTTACGCGCCCGCCGCATGGTGAAATAATCGACGCATGCGTTTTTTGTGGTTTGGGTTCGTGGCGTCGGCTGCTTTTGCTTTTGCAACCGATTTCGCTTCTGTCGCGCCGGTGATTGAAAAGAACTGCGCCGGCTGCCACCAGCCCGGCGAAATCGGACCCATGGCCCTGACGTCCTACGCCGAGGTTCGCCCATGGGCCAAAGCGATCCGCGCGGCCGTCCTGTCGCGGACCATGCCGCCCTGGCACGCTAATCCAAACGCCAGCACCCATTTCGCGAACTCGCGCGCTCTTTCCGATGCGGACATCGCGCTGCTCACCCGCTGGGTGGACGAGGGCGCGCCCCAAGGCAAGCGTCCCGCCGCCATCCGTCTGGCCGCAAAATCGAGCGGTTGGACCCTGGGCGCCAAACCCGACCTGATTGTCAGCGTTCCTCCGCATCCCATCCCCGCCGGCGGCATCCTGAGTTACGTGTTCGTCATCCGCGGCACCAATTTCCCGGAAGACAAATGGATTCGCGGCGCCGAATGGAAGATTGACCAGCGGCAGGTGGTCCACCACATGAACGCCTTCATTCGCCCGCCCGGTTCCAGCTACCTGAACGGCGCGCCTCGCGACGCGGCGTATGTCGCGACGCCATCGGAACGCGCGGCCCGCAAACCTGGCGAGCGCGAAACCGACCGTCGCGAACTCCTCGCGGGGTACGAACCCGGCTATCGCCCGGCGTTCTGGGAAAACGGCCGCGCCAAACTCCTGCGCAAGGGTTCGGACATTGTGTTCGAGATCCACTACACGCCCAACGGCAAGGCGACCACCGACGCCTCGGAACTCGGCCTCTATTTCGCCTCCGAACCGCCTCGCGAACGCGTGCTGACGATCACGCCGGCCGACGCCGACATGGCCATCCCTCCCGGCGACCCGAACTACGTCACCCGCATGAGCGCAACGATGAAGTCGCCGGTGGAGTTGATCTCCCTGCAGCCTCACATGCACCTGCGCGGCAAGGCGTTCCAGGTGCGCGCGGTGTTCCCCGGAGGCCGCACGGAGGCGTTGCTGGACGTCCCGAAGTACGACTTCAACTGGCAGACGACGTATTACCTGCAGTCGCCGCTGCGCCTGCCGGAGGGCGCGAGGCTCGAGTACGTAGGGGTGTTCGACAATTCGCCGAACAACAAGTCCAACCCGGACGCGACGAAGACGGTCCGCTGGGGCGACCAAAGCTACGAAGAGATGAGCATCGGGTTCACGGAAGTCGCCTTCCCGGTGACGGCGGATCCTGAAGTCGCGACACTGAGCGGTACCACCCGCCCGGCCGGCACCAAAGCTCCCGCAAGAAATCCCTAGCCCAAGCCTCCCCATTTTTCCGCTTTTGTGTCAGATCGGTCTGACACCAAGTTTTCAAGAATGATGCCAACTAGACGACAGCTTATGAAGGGAGCGCCATACTATCCGTTGATAGGCTTCGAATGCTTGGGACAGTCAGTGGACGACCAGGCCTTTATGCGTACAGATCGCGCCACTGGTATATTTCTCGTTGCCGGCAATTCCGAATTAGGCGATATCTACGATAGCCGACGTCGTCTTATAGGTAGATTAAAATGGCCCTCGTTGAGTCAAATAGTAAGGGTGTCGCTGGACGGCCGCTCGCTCGCATGGCTTGTCGACCCCAATAGCATTGCTTTTCGCCGTCTGGAAATCGCCACAATAGCCTTTTCCCATCTCGGTGGTCCCCTCGATCAAATAGATGTTCCATATTTGCCTAGACGGATTGGCCTGTCAGGGTTTCGGTTTAACCGATTGGCTTTGTTGTGTCGTACAAGGAAGAACCCTGAACTTCGTCTTCTGCTATTGGAGCGCACCTCGGGAAAAGTTGTTGCAGATGCTACAAATCTTGCCTTGCCAACTGGGCTTGAGAGCGTTCGGGGGATTGTTGTATCCGGTGACGGTTCGTTATTAATGCTGCTGCGGTCGAACACCTTTTCGATCATTGACGTACAACGAAATACGGTTCAAACAAGGGATGGGTTGTGGCCTGCAATGCATCCTATGACAAGCCAAGTGTTGTACGTGACACGTGAGGGTGCGTCTAGAATTCTTGATCCTTTCTCATCCAAAAGTATGCAATTTCGCTGGGCAACTACTGCCGGTTTTGGATGCTGGAGTCCACGAGGTGACTATGCGATGTGCTTTAGCTACCCTGACAAAACGGACCACGAACAACGTCGGCTTGAGTTGTTACACATAGATAGCGGAACATTGCACGACTGGGGGCCTGTCGCCTATGACCCAGACTATTATTTTTGGATCGATCGTGCCTTCGTATGAGGGACGGGGTCGAAAAATCTTTCGTGTCAGATCGGTCTGACACCAAGTTTTCGACACCGAGTTTTCGCCGAATCTCTGTGTTCACAGGCAGTGCACCGCCGCCATTTCCCCACAACCTGTTCCTGTTCCTTAGAAAGGGAGCAGTTATTTAATGCGCTCATTACTACCCGCATATCTTGTACTATGCTTCACAACAGCGACACTGATAGGCCAACAGCAGGATGTGGTGCTGTCGGTAAATGGAACCAAGCCAGTTGTTAGAAGCTACGATTCACGATTAGCAGAGAACGCCAAGCATATGGAATTATCCATTTCGCTTGATCGAGAAGTTTATCTGCCAAGAGAAATCCCAGAAATCACCATTCGGATCAAAAATCCTACTATTGACGCGTTGATGATACCGCTTCCCTTAAATCGTAGTACCACAGGGCTGCTTCATCAGTACAAATGGCCGACAGGCCGTTTTGCGCCGTCCAATGAGCATTGGGTGCGGCCAGAGTTCGCTACAGATACGCCTACAACAAAGATACAAGCAGGCGAAGCAATGGAGTTCTCCTTCTTAAGCGACAAGGACTCGTTGAACGACGTTATTGTGCGATCGGCACCCGACGAACCTAACGAGTATAGATGGAGCCTCGTATATTTAGGTGCTTCACCCGCCCCATCGGCGAACTATCGGGTGATGCATGGGACTTCTTTGGAACGTGTCATCAACGTGTCTGCATCGACGGCGGGAGCTGAGCGCCGGAAAGTTGTGGTTATAAAAACGGCGCTTGAAGACTTTGCGATCGGAGTTTCCAGAGAGCTATCCCTCCCTGCTGACGAGACGCACACCATCTCGAGACCCTATACAGGAAACGGTTCATTCACTCCCTTTCGCCGTATCGCAACCAGTAAGCACGCAATCAAAGAGCTAGAAGCGCACCTAAATGCTTCAGATCAGATCGTAGTACGGTGGGTCGATGTAGCCGATCTTCAAAAGGAAGTGGTGCTAAATCAAGAATTAAAAATTCTCTCTGAGAAGTGACCCGTAGGTTATTGCAGCGCCTCAAGATACCTCAAGGATTGGCTTTAGGTTATCCCCCATTGAACAGGATCGAAAAATCTTTCGTGTCAGATCGAATCTGTAACCCATGTGGGTAGAAACTTCTGTTACCAATGTGCCGGAGAGTTCAGATCGACGTCGACGCCGGAACAACGCTTGGGCTCTTGCGCCTTTCCCACTCCTCGCCCTATAGTGAATACTGGGAAACAAAGGGCGAAAGTTTTAGCGTTTGGACATCCACGATCAGCTCTCCGCGCTTCGCAAACGTGTCGCGCGAATCGACGCCAAGTACGCCACTGACCCCGGTCAGGCGGCGCGCCGCGCGTTTCCCAGCGTCCATCAGACGGCTGTCGCCCGCGCCCCCGTCGAGGTCCCGCAGACCTTCGTAGAAGAGTATCTTTCCGGCGAAGTCGTCGAAAACGAACTCGGCTGCCACTTCCAAAGCGTCAAGCGTTACGAACGCCACCGCCGCTACGGTTCCTTCGACATCGCCGACCTCGCGGAACTCCCGCATGACCTGCTGGAGGCGATCACCGAAGGCGAATCCGGCAGCGCCTGCCCCACTCGCTGGGCGTTCTTGGACACCGAAACCACCGGTCTTGCGGGAGGTTCGGGAACCTACGCGTTCCTGATCGGCGTCGGCTCCATCGGTCCCGAAGGATTCTCGGTGCGGCAGTTCTTCATGCGGAATTACGACGAGGAGCCCAGCATGATGCTGGCTCTCACCGAACATTTGCAACAGTTCGACAT
>JAFDVT010000780.1 GCA_018268875.1 Acidobacteriota bacterium | reverse complement strand
GTACAGGCGGTTCAACTGCTCCCACATTTCCGAGCTGATCTGGTTGCGTACCTGCCGGCAATTCTCGCGCGCGTTCTGCATCGACGAGACGATGGAGGACGGAAAGTCCGGGTCGTACAGCAGCGTGCGCGTCAGGCTGCCGGTGTCCACCGCCGGAAGCTTTTCGGTCTCGATGCCCAGGCTTTCCAGAATGCGCTTCCAGCGGTCCTCCGGCGTGAGCTTGGTCTGGTCCAGAATGAGGTTCAACTGGACGCCCACAATGCGCGCGGTATGCTCGGCGCGCTCCAGGTAACGGGCCATCCAGTACAGCGAATCTGCGACTCGGGAAAGCATATATGGTTATCCGTGCAAGACCCAGGTGTCTTTGCTGCCGCCGCCTTGCGACGAGTTCACCACCAGCGAACCTTTGCGCAGCGCGACGCGCGTCAGTCCACCGGGAACGACAGTCACTTTCGCGCCGTCGTAGAGCACGTACGGACGCAGGTCGATGTGGCGAGCCTCGACGTTGCCGTCGATATAGCAGGGCGCCTGCGAAAGCTGAATGGTCGGCTGCGCGATGTAGTTGCGCGGGTCTTCCAGAATCTTGCGGCGGAACTCTTCCTGCTGTTCGCGCGTCGAATGCGGACCGATCAACATGCCGTAGCCGCCGGATTCGCCCACCGCCTTCACCACCAGCTTGTCCAGGTTTTCGATGACGTACTGGCGGCTGCCTTCCTCGCTGCAGATGTAGGTGTCGACGTTGTCCAGGATCGGATCTTCCTTCAGGTAGTAGCGAATGATGCGCGGCACGTAGGCGTACACGGCCTTATCGTCCGCGATACCATTACCCAGCGCATTGGCGAGCGTCACATTGCCGTCGCGATAGGCGTTGAACAGGCCCACCACGCCCAGCGCGGAATCCGGCCGGAACGCCAGCGGATCGACAAAGTCGTCGTCGATGCGTCGGTAAATGACGTCCACGCGGCGCAGACCTTCGGTCGTGCGCATGTACACGAGGTTGTCGTGCACCACAAGATCCCGGCCTTCCACCAGCTCGATGCCCATCTGCCGCGCCAGGTACGTATGTTCGAAGTACGCGGAGTTATAGACACCAGGCGTCAGCAACACGATCGTGGGATCGGGGCGGCCTTCCGGCGCCAGCGCGCGCAGCGTCGACAGCAACGCCTGCGGATAATGATCCACCGGCAACACGCCGCAGGACTGAAACAGGTCCGGAAAAATCCGTTTCATCACCTGGCGCGAGGTCAACATGTAGGACGCGCCGGAAGGAACTCGCAGGTTGTCTTCGAGCACCATGTAGCGGCCGTCCGCGCCACGAATCAGGTCCGTGCCGACCACCGTGATGTACACGTCCCGGCGGATGTCCAGATGCATCATCTGCCGCCGGAAATGCTTGCACGTGTAGATCATTTCCCGCGGCACAACTTTGTCCCGCAGGATCTTGCCTTCGTGGTAAATGTCCTTCAGGAACAGATTGAGCGCGACGATCCGCTGGGCCAGGCCGCGTTCCAAATGCTGCCATTCGGCCCGTTGGATGATGCGCGGCAAAAGATCGTGAGGAAAGATTTTTTCGATGCCTTCATCGCGGCCGTACACCGTGAACGTGATGCCCTGGTGGAGGAACGAAAGGTCCGACGCCTGCTTGCGAAGGCGCATCTCTTCGGGCGGCAGCTTCTGCAGGTACTCGGCAAGCGAATAATAGTGCTCGCGGACCGTTCCGTCCGGCTGCACCATCTCGTCGTATGCCGCGTTTAACTCGTAGTTCCGTAGGAGAGCCGAAAAGTTGGACATTCGCTTGGATCTTTTACTATACCCGCGCTAGCGACCCGTTCGGACGTGGAACTGTAGCCTTGCTGATTACTTTGCTGTTGTATTGGGCGCGATGCTCAGCGCCAGATAATTCGTGACCTTCGCCTCGTTACGCGCCACTTCGTAGTAGGCGTTCTTCAGCAACTGATCCTTGCGATTGAGCAGCGTCTCGCGAATGTTCTGCTGCACTTTGGGATCGTTCAATTCGCGCTGGCCCGCCGGCTCGCGGGAAATGATCTTGAACAGGCGGTAGCCTTCAGACGTAGCAACCACGGGCGTCAACTGTCCGGGCGGCGTCGCCAGCAGCAGCTTGCGAAGCTCCGGCGACGTCTTTTCGAGCGCCGATTCCGGAATGAAGCCCAGGTCGCCACCCTGCTGCGCGCTATTCGTATCTTCGGAATAGTTCTGCGCCACGCGGGAGAAGTCTTCGTTGTTGTCCAGGCGCCGCTTGATCATTTCCATCTTCTTGCGAGCTTCTTCGGCGTTCTTCGCCTTGTCGCCCTTGAGGTTCTGCACCGTCGGATCGGCCTGCGGCGTAACCAGGATCTGCGCCATGTGGATCTGCGGTTCGGTCAGGTTGAACATCGCCTTGTTCGAGTTGTAGAAGTCGGCGATTTCCTTGTCCGAAATCGAAATTTTCGAAGTGATTTCGCGGTTGAAGAGGCGCTTGACGCTCTCGTCGCGGCGCAGTTGCGCCTTCAGCTCTTCCTGCGTCAGATTCCGTTCTTTCAGAAGCCGCGCGAGTTCTTCCTGGGTGTACGGCGCCTT
Organism: Acidobacteriota bacterium; assembly: GCA_018268875.1. GTDB lineage: Bacteria > Acidobacteriota > Terriglobia > Bryobacterales > Bryobacteraceae > F-183. The sequence goes on along the minus strand of JAFDVT010000780.1, from coordinate 7,317 downwards.
GAGTTCGTTGAACTTGGCGTCGACCTCGGAATCGGTGGCCAGCAGGCTGAGCTTTTCGGCCCGCTGCAGCATGATCTCGTTGTCGATGAGTCCCCGCAGGACTTCGAGCTTTTGCAGTGTCACCTGATCGTCGCCGGCCTTGGGCGGGATGCCGAACAGCGTCTGATACTGCCGGTCGACTTCCGTATAGGTGATCGGCTTGCTGTTCACCATCGCGGCAACGCCGGGAGGCGGGGTCTGATTACAACTGCTAAGTGTAAGCAGCAGCAGAACACTGCCACTGCCGGCTAAAATCCCTTGTGCGACGCGCATGAGAAAGCGATTTAGTAACGATAGCACTTAATTGGGCGGCAAAGTGGTGGGAACCGTGTTCCCGCCCAGTCCCGCAAAAACATCTTTCACTTTGAAGACTTTTGACCCGCGAAACGTCACGAAAGACAGCTTGCCAGGCGGCTCGCCATAGATCCAGTCTTCCTCTTCGTAACCGTCCTTGGTCTCGCGAGTCTTGCGGCGCGGCGGACCAATGGCCAGCAGCACCTGGTCGCGATCCATGCCCTCAATCGCCTTCTTGGCCTCGATGGCCTGCTTGATTTCCGGCGGCAGCGTCTCGACGTAGCTTTCCGTGGCGCTGCGCTTCTCGAAATCCAAAATCGGCTTCAGCAGCGCCTTGATCTCCGACGCCTTCATCGCCGGGATCGGCTTGTCGAAGTACAGCGCGATAGTCGTTCCGCCGGGGGCGTTGGTGTTCTGGTTGCGGCCCACAGGCGTGGTGGAATTGCCCGTGCCGACCTCGATCCGTTCGTACCACTTGCGCCCCGTCTTCAACCCGCCGTTGATCTGCAGCGTGATGTGGTCGCCGTCCAGGTCCACTTTGGTGATCTGCACCAGGTCGCCGACACGCGCCGCGGGACCGAACTCCTTCTGCGCATCCGCCCAGTCGGACTTCTCCCACTTCCCGTCAGCCTGGAACTTCAGCGCTTTCTTTGAGCGAGGCAGGATGATCTTGGCGGTGGCGTATTCGGAGGTCAGGCCGCGGGTGATTTCCACGCGCTCTTCGAAGTTCAGCTTGTCGTCCGCCGCCAGCAAGGCCACGGCGGCGAGCCATCCGGATAGAATCATGTCGGCCCGGCCTTTCTGATTCTTATTGTAACGGCCCGTCATCCCGCCGGAGCGCATTGGATTCGCGCCCCCCGGGCGTCTCCCGCCCACTCTGGATACGGCCTCTCTGCTAGCATATAAAAAATCCCATGCTACGGCCGTTTCGCGGAAAATCGCCGAAGGCCGCCGCATCCGCCTACATCGATCCCAGCGCCCAGATGATCGGAGATATCACGATCGGTGAGCGATCCTCCATCTGGCCCAACGTGTCGGCCCGCGGCGATGTCGACTCCATCACGATCGGTGACGAATCGAACGTGCAGGACAACTCCGTTCTGCATTGCGACGAAGGCGTCCCGCTTCGCATCGGCAACCGTGTCACCGTCGGCCACATGGCCATGCTCCACGGCTGCACCATCGAAGACGAAGTGCTCATCGGCATCGGCTCCATCGTGCTCAACAACGCGCGCGTCGGCGAAGGATCCGTCATCGCGGCCGGAGCCCTGGTGCCCGAAGGCATGGTGATCCCCGCAAATTCCATGGTGATGGGCGTCCCCGGCAAGGTGAAACGCGAAATCACCCCCGAGGAACGCGAACGCTTCCGCCTCAACTGCCAGCACTACGTCGACCTCGCAGCAGCTTACAAAAACGAACCACAATCATAATGCAGACCGTACCACTCGATTTCCTCGGCGACCTTCGCCGCACACACGACTGCGGGGCGCTCCGCCTGTCCGATGCCGGCAAGCGCGTCCTGTTAATGGGCTGGATTCACCGCCGCCGTGACCTGGGCGGCGTCGTGTTCCTCCACCTGCGGGACCGCGAAGGCGTAACCCAGGTGGTGTTCCGCATGGATGCCGACGCCGAACTCCACCAGAAGGCTGAACTGCTCGGCCTCGAGTACGTCGTCGCCGTGGAAGGCGTGGTCGACAACCGTTCCAAGGAAACGATCAACCCGGCCATCCCCACCGGCGAAATCGAAGTCGTCTGCGAAAAGCTTTGGATTCTCAACGAATCCCGCACGCCTCCGTTCCCGATGGAAGAAACCGTCGACGTGAAGGAAGAAGTGCGCCTCAAGTACCGCTACGTGGACCTGCGCCGTCCGCGCATGCAGCGCAACATCATTCTGCGTTCGAAGATCTCGCTGGCCGTGCGAAACGCCATGTACGAGCAGGGCTTCCTCGAAATCGAAACCCCGTTCATGACCAAGTCGACGCCCGAAGGTTCGCGCGACTTCCTGGTGCCCAGCCGTCTGCAGCCCGGTACGTTCTACGCGCTGCCGCAATCGCCGCAGATCTTCAAGCAGATCCTGATGGTGAGCGGCTTTGAAAAGTACTTCCAGATCGTTCGCTGCTTCCGCGACGAGGACCTCCGCGCCGACCGCCAGCCCGAGTTCACGCAGATCGACATCGAGATGTCCTTCCCGCAGCAGGACCGCGTGTTCGAGGCCGTGGAAGCGCTGGTAAAGGCGTCCTTCGAGGTCGCCGGCTTCCAGATCGAAACGCCGTTCCCGCGCATGACCTACGCCGAAGCGATCGACCAATACGGCATCGACAAACCGGAACTGCGCCTGCCTCGCTTCTACCGCGTGGAAGACATCTTCGCGACCTCGGACCTGCCGATGGGCGGCATGCCGCTCGTTGCGATCCGCATCCCCAAGGTCGGCGCCGTCAGTCGCAAGGAACGCGACGAAATCAAGGCATTCGGCCAGGAACGAGGCCTCCGCGTGTTCGACGACGCCAAGCGCCTGGAACGCGACTATCCGGAATACATGGCCAAGGTGAAGGAACGCTGCGGCATCCTCGACGACGACCTTGTGATCCTGGCCGGCTGGACCGGCGAGCCCAAGGGTCCCAAGCCCTTCGACACGGTCTTGATGGCCGCCGGACAGCTTCGCCTCCACCTCATCCAGCGCTACGCCGACAAGCATCAGATGCTCGATCCCAAGGTGTTCAAATTCACCTGGCTCACCGAGTTCCCGATGTTTGAATGGGACGAAGAAGAACAGAAGTGGAACGCTGCGCACCACCCGTTCTGTTCCGTCCTCGACGAAGACATCGACAAGCTGCAGAACGACCGTGCGAACTGCCGCGCCAAGTCGTATGACCTCGTGCTGAACGGCAACGAACTCGGTTCGGGTTCCATCCGTATCCACCGCCGCGACATCCAGGCACAGGTGTTCGACGCCCTGGGCCTCACCAAGGAAGAAGCGCAGGCCAAGTTCGGGTTCCTGCTGGAAGCCCTGGAATACGGCGCTCCGCCGCACGGCGGCATCGCCCTGGGTCTCGACCGCATGGTGATGATCCTGGCCGGCGAACAATCCATTCGTGACGTCATTCCGTTCCCCAAAACCAACAAGGGTACGGACCTGATGTGCGAGGCGCCGAGCCCCGCCGCCGACCGTCAACTTCGCGACGTGGGCATCCAGCTTCGCGTCAAGCCGCCGCAAAAGTAACCCTATGCCGGACGCCGAAATCCTAGCCGTGGGTTCCGAACTTCTCGGGACCCAGCGCGTCGACACGAACTCGCTGTACCTCACCGGGAAGCTGAACGTCCTCGGTGTGGAGGTCGTGCAAAAGTGCGTGGTCGGCGACGATCGCGCGCGCCTGGCCAATGAGATCGCCTCGGCGCTCCGGCGAACCGAAATCGTGATCCTCAGCGGTGGCCTTGGGCCTACCGAAGACGACATCACCCGCGACGCCGTCGCCGCCGCGTTGGGACGTACGCAGTATCAGGACGCCGCCGCCCTGGCCGCCATCGAGGAACGGTTCCGCCGCAACAATCGCAAGATGGCGGAGATCAACAAACGGCAAGCGATGGTGATCGAAGGCGCGGAGGTTCTGCCCAATCCGCGAGGTACGGCGCCGGGCCAATGGATCCGCACCGAAGACTGCCGCACGGTGATGCTGCTCCCCGGTCCGCCGCACGAACTGAAGGGCATGTTCGAGGATCAGGTGCAGCCTCGTCTGGAAGCGATGCTGCCCAAACAGTGCATCGAGACCGCGTTCTATCGCATCGCCGGCATGGGCGAAAGCGATGTCGACGCCCTGATCGCGCCGGTCTATTCGAAGTACACCAACCCGGTGACGACCATCCTCGCCGGAGCGGGCGACATCCAACTGCACTTCCGCGCGCGTTGTTCCACCACCGAAGAGGCCAAGAGCTTGCTCGCCGAGGTCTGCCCGCAGATCGAAAAGCTCCTCGGCGACCGCATCTATTCGAACGACGGCGCATCGTTAGAAGAAACCGTAGTCAAGCTTCTGCGTGCGAAGAACGGCACGGTAGCGGTAGCCGAAAGCGCCACGGGCGGCGGACTCGGCGCGCGCATCACCAGCGTCGCCGGCAGTTCCGCATGCTTCATGGGCGGCTTCATCACCTACACGAACGAGATGAAGGAACAGTTGTTAGGTGTATCGAGCGAAGTGATCGCCGAATACACCGAAGTGAGCGAGCAGGTAGCGGTGGCAATGGCCAAGGGCGTTCGCGACAAGACGGGCGTCGGCTATGGCGTATCGGTCACCGGCGAGGCTGGCCCCGAATCAGGCTCCGGACAGCCCGTGGGCGTGTTCTACGTAGGCGTCGCCGACGAGCGAGGCGCGGAAGCCAGGCGCTACCAGTTCCCCGGCGATCGCGCCAGGCTCCGGCAACTCGGCACGCAATGGGCGCTCGACATGCTACGCCGCCGCATCCTCTCCGCGGGATGAAACGTTTTTGAGATTTCCTTGAGACATCGTTGAGGATTCCTTGTCCCGGCGAACTCTATGCTCGCAGCATGGAGATCAACAGCAAGGTGCTTTTGTCCTCGGGGATTCCTTCCGGCGTCGTCGTGTATCCCAAAAACAACGGCCGCCTCAAAACCCTTGTTTTGTACAAAGACATTGGCGGCAAGACCGGCTATCTTTGGGGCGCCGCCAAGCCAAAGGAAAAAGGCTCCGCGCAATATTTGTACCCCGTAGCGCTCGATGCCGACGGACCTCGCGGGACCAAAATCAAAGTCGCCGGACCCAAAGGTCTTGGCAAAGGCAACGCACCGGCCAGGGTGTGTGACCCCGAAACCGGCAAGGAAATCGGCACCTTTCGTTGGGAGGAAGTAAAGCTGCCCGACGGCGCCCAGCGCGAACGCCCCGATTCCACCGGCGAATTTCAGGTGATCGCCAAAACGTTCAAACAGAAGTTCCGCGCCGAAACCCACGGCTTCGGCAACGTCCACGACGACGTCGACGATTCCACCGGAACCGCAAAACAAACCCGCGACAATTTTTGGGACCTGCTCGACAGCATCCCCGCGTCGAACCTCGACTATTTCGCCTACGCGGGCCACGGCAATTGGGACAGCCTCGGTTCCGCCCAGGTGCGAGCCATCGACGTCGAAGACTTTGCCAAGCGCATTCGACGCCTGGTGAAGCCCGATGGAGTGGTGGTCTTCTACGCCTGCCTCACCGGCAAGACCGGCGGGTTCGCCTCAAAGGTCGCCGCCGCGATTCCCGGCGCCACCGTGTGGGGACACAGCCGCAGCGGCCAAGCCTCGCGTAACGACGACAAGGTCGTCTACCGCGGCGCGAACGGCGTCCCCATCAAGCAGCAATTGAGCGCCACCGCCGCCAAGAACCTCTCCGGGTACCTGATCGCCAGCGAAGACTTCTTCGCCCGCATGCCCTTCATGACCGTAGCCGAAATGAACGCGGAAATCGAAGCCTTCGCGTCGGCCATGAAGAAGAAGTAACGCTACAGATTCGCAAACGGCTGATCGAGCGACCGGCTTTGCCCCGTGAACAGCTCCGCGCCATTTTCGGTGACCACCATGTCATCCTCCAACCGCACGCCGAACTCGCCCTTGATGTAAATCCCAGGCTCATCGCTGAACGTCATCCCAGGCTCCAGCGGCCTCGTGTTCTGCTTCACCAGGTACGGCCATTCATGTCCGTCCATGCCCATCCCATGGCCCACGCGATGCGTAAAGTACGTGTATCCGGGACCGTATCCCGCATCCACAATCACCTTGCGCGCCGCCGCGTCCACAGCCTCGCACGCGGCGCCGGGCCTGGTGGCTTTCAACGCCGCCGCCTGCGCCTTCTGCACGATCTCGAACACCTGCTTCATCTTGTCCGTCGCCTTGCCGCCGACGGTGAACGTACGCGAAATGTCCGACCGGTAGCCTTCCACCGTGCAACCGCCGTCGATCAAGATGATCGTCCCTTCGCGAACCACCTGCGGCTTCAGCGTGCCATGCGGCAGCGCGGAACCTTCCGCCACCAGCACCATCGCCCCGCCGACGTAACCCTGCTGCGCATGACCCGCCTGAATGAGCCCGTTGAACTCCTCGCGCGTCATCCCTTCCTTGATCTGCTTGTACGCCCACTCGAACGCCTTCAGCGTGACGTCGCTCGCGAACCGCATCAGCGTCAGTTCCTCGGGACTCTTGATCATCCGGCAACCCGCGGTAACAGGCGTCGCCGACGTGATCTTGGCTTGCGTCGCGGCCTTCCCGATGCCGTCCGCGAACACAAAGTCCGTGGTCTCTTCGATGCCGATCGACGCCGTCGCAAGACCGCGTTCCTTCAACATCACGGCCGTCTTCTGGTACGGACTATCGTCTTCTTCCCAGCTCACCACCTGAAAATCGTTGCCGAACGGACCGACGGAAATCTGTTCCATCGCGCGGTCTTTTTCAAACGCCGGAACGACAAAGAACGGGTTGCCCTTGGCGGGCAGCACCATGATGAACATCCGTTCGGAGGTCCCCCAGCGGACGCCCGAAAAATACTGAAGCGAAGTTCCACCGGCCACCGCGATCGCGCCCAGCTTGTTTTCGCCCATCAACTGCTGCGCTTTGGTGATGCGGCGCTGCCGCTCCGCGAGCGTGATCCGCTTGGCTTCCCGGGTTCGATTGGCGAGCGGCGCAACCTTGCTGTCGGTCGCCGCAAGGACGCTGGTCCCGGCACCCGCGGCCGCAGCCGCTGTCATCCTCAAAAAACCTCTGCGTTGAAACACGACGTTTATCCCCGGCCTCCCGCTGTTTTCTTTCTGTTCTCGAATTCGACTACTTTGGGTTCGCCGGACGCGGGCTTTTTCAGTGCTTCGAGGCTCGTACGGAGAGCCTCCATAATGTCGACCACCGGCTTGATGTCTTCGGCCTCCGGCGCGGCCACCACTTCCTCGCCCGCGATCTTGGCGTCGATCATCGCCCGGATATTCACGCGGTAATTGTCGTGGTACTTC
>JAFDVT010000077.1 GCA_018268875.1 Acidobacteriota bacterium | reverse complement strand
GGGCGTGAGGCGGTAGGTGTCGTAGATCGAGTAGCCATAGGCACGCGGCGCGAGAGTAACGGCGAGGACCCCATCATTATTGGGTCCGGCGACATTTGTGACTTGACGGTCCTGCAATGCGGCGGGCAGCAGTTGATTCACGTTGCGCACCGTCTGGCCGTCCCAAAGATAGAACTGCGTGGTGAGGTTTTGCTGGGACAAGAATAGAAGCCAGCCACGATCGTTGAGCCCCAGCGGCTGATAGTAGACATTGAAGCGGCCGGCAGCGATGACACGGGATCGCGGCAGTTGGCCGTTATCGTCGAACGTGTCGAGGACGAGGTCGCCGGTGCTGTCATTGCGGCTGCCGTTGTTATAGTCCGGCAGCATCGTATTGGCGACCCAGCCTCGCGCATTCATGACGGCGATGTTGCCGGTGATGCGGCGTTCGGCGGACTTGATCTCACCGGTGCGCGTGTTCAGGCGGTAGGCAAGGTTGGCGGATTCGTTGAAGGCGAAGGTCTGCTCGAAATCATTCCACGCGGAGATGCGGGCGCCGTTATCCTGCAACGGTCGAAACCCGTCTTCCCATACCTGCGCGCCTTCCGGGTTGTGCCACAAGAGCACGCGGCCGGCGTTATTCAAGCCGATGACGTTGGTGGCGCCGCCGGCCAGAAGACGCATGGCGCCGGGGCCGAGGAGAAAACTCACATATTGACTGGAGCCTCCGAAGATGCCACTGGGCGTAGACACCACGTCAACAACAGCTTGACGCGCATTGTTCAGCGCACGGCGGTGCAGATAGCCACGCCAGGTGTGCCAGGCGAGTTCCGAGACATTCAGGTCCTGGTCCACGACCGAGAGATTCAAGCCACAGTTCAGGCCGATGTCGCCGAGTTCGTTGACGGCGGCGGCGGCACAATAGTTGCTGCTGAGCGGCAGGCGAACGGCATCGAAGTCGTGGGCGGAGAACAGGAAGACCGCGGCGGCGAAGAGCATCTTACAGGTATAGACCGGCGAGGGGCGCGATTGACGACAGCTACGCGGACGAATCCTATATACTGGCGCTCACATGTTATCCCGGCGAGCTTTTTTGAGTACCATTGCGGCGGCCCTGCCCGTGCATCGTCTGGCCGCGCAACAGCGGCAGTACGGAAAGATGAAGATCACCGCGGTGAAGGTGATGGTGGTGCGAGGCACGTGGGACTGGAACCTCATCAAGATCGAAACCGATTCCGGGTTGTACGGCATCGGCGAAGCGTATTGGGGCGTGGGCGTGAAGGAACTGGCGCTGAACACGCTGGCGCCGCACATCATCGGCGAAGATCCGCTGAACGTCGACAAACTGTACACGAAAATGCTGATGCGTACGGCGGGGGCGGGCGCGCAGGGTGGCGTCACCATGACGGCGGCGAGCGGCATCGAGATCGCTCTGTGGGACCTGGCGGGGCGCATTCTGCAGACGCCGGTATGCAATTTGCTGGGCGGGCGTTTTCGCGACCGGGTTCGCTTCTATCGGACGATGCAGGTGGTGGACGCGCCGGAAGATTACGGGTTGTGGCGGGCGCAGGTGCAGGAGGCTCGCGCGGAGAAGGCCGGTTGGACGGCGTTCAAATTTCAAGGCGACGGCATCCCGCCGAAGCTGGACCCGACGTACTCGCTGCCGGGCCACGATATGTACACGCGCGGCCTGACGCTGAAGGATCTGCGGGTGATCGGGAAGTCCATGGAAACGGTTCGCGACGCGCTGGGTCCGGACATTGACTTTGCGGTTGAGGCGCACTGGAAGTACGACGTTCGCGACGCGATCAACATGTGCCGCGCGATTGAACCGGCGAAGCCGATGTGGCTGGAAGATCCGGTGCCGCCGGGCAATATCGAAGCGATGGCGCGCGTCACAAAGGCGTCGAACGTGCCGATTTGCACGGGCGAGAATCTGTATGGCCGCGACCAGTTCCTGCCGCTGGTGCAGCAGCAGGCGTGCGACATCGTGCATATCGATATTCCGAAATCCGGCGGATTGCTGGAATCGAAACGCATCCACGACTTTGCGGAAAGCCACTATATTGCGACCGCGGCGCACAATCCGGCCAGTCCGGTTGGTACCATCGCATCGGCCCACGCCGCGGCGTCGATGCGTGACTTCCGGGTGCATGAACTCGCGAAGTACATCGACTGGTGGCAGGACCTTGTGATACACGATGGCCCGATATTCGAAAACGGATACTTCCGGATCCGCGAAAAACCGGGGCTCGGCGTCGAGATCAACCCCGACGTCGCAAAAGCCCACCTCGCGCCCGGCGAAAAGTGGTGGAGTTGAGAAGGCGCCGAAACCGGCGCTCAAAGTTGGTTCGCCGGCCAACGTCGCAAAGCCGATTCTGAAAAATGCGCGTCCCGCTTCGGCGGCCGCTCCGACAGGCGGCAGGCCGGAACGCGGGCGAGGGTTCCGCTCCGGACCTCCACCGGCGGGCGTAGAACGTCCACAATCACAGCGAAAAGCAGCCACGGTAACGGGCGAAGGCAAGCGTCCATTGAAGACGCTGGAACGCGTGCTGTCCAAGGCGGGACTGTGTTCGCGGACCGACGCGCGTTCGTTGATCGGCGCGGGTCGAGTGACGGTGAATGGCCACGTGATCCGTACGCCGGATCATTGGGTGGACCTGGGCCGCGACCGCGTGGCGCTGGACGAGGAACCGGTACGGCTGAAGGATCGCGAAGACCTGTACATCGTGTTGAACAAGCCGAAGGGTTACATCACGACGTACAAAGATCCCGAAGGCAGGCCGACCGTTTATGAGCTTGTGAAGGACCTGGGCGAATGGGT
>JAFDVT010000779.1 GCA_018268875.1 Acidobacteriota bacterium | reverse complement strand
TTTGAAAACCTTACGAGTCCTGATCGTCACCCTGGCCGCCCTGCTGGCGGGCGCCTGCGTCAAGTCGCCACCGGCGGCGGCGACGCATAAGAATGTCCAGCGTTATGACCTGAAAGGCGTGGTGGTCCGGCTTCGCGCCGAAGACAAAGTGGCCGTCATCAAGCACGAACGCATTCAGAATCAGGCGGGCAAAGTTTGGATGGAACCCATGACCATGGACTTCCCCGTTCCCAATGCTTCCGAGCTGCAGCAGATGAAGGTGGGGCAGACAGTGCACGCCAGAGTGAATCAGGACCGCGACACGCTGGAATACTGGCTGGATCAGGTCCGCTGACTTCCGCCGCTTTTTGCCATATTCTATACATGATGAATCCCACGTCGCGACGCCACTTCTTCTTCGGGACCCTCCTCGCTGGAGCTGTCCCCGCTGCGGGCTACGGCAGCGTTCCTTCGCTCCGCGCCCTTGGCTACAAGCCTTTCTATGAGAAGTTGAACGTCGCCGCCGTGGGGTGTGGCGGACAGGGCGGGTTCATCCTGAATCAGGCCGCGCAGACCGAGAACATCGTGGCCATGTGCGACGTCGACGAAAAGCGCGCCGCCGACAACTTCAACAAGTTCCCCAAGGCGACGAAGTACAAGGATTTCCGCGAAATGATCGACAAAGAGGGCAAGAACATCGACGCCCTCACCATCGGCATTCCGGATCATATGCATGCCACGGTCGCACTGTACGCGATGCAACGCGGCAAGCATGTGTACGTCGAAAAGCCGCTCACCCGCACGCCTTGGGAAGCGCGCCTGCTGCAGCAGGCGGCGGCAAAATACAAGGTCGCGACGCAGATGGGCAACCAGGGCTGGTCCCACGAAAGCATTCGCGTCGCCTCGGAAATCGTGTGGTCCGGTGAGATTGGCGACGTCACGGAAGTACACGCGTCGTCGAGCCCGGGGACGCATCCCACGGGTCTGGACGCGCCGCCCGCCGAAACGTCGGTCCCGTCCAACCTCAACTGGGACCTGTGGCTCGGGCAAGCCAACATGCGGGCCTACGCCGCCGAGTACACACCGTACAACTGGCGCGGTTTTTACGACTTCGGCACCGGGCAGATCGGCAACTGGGGCATCCACACCATGGGTCCCGTGCACATGGCCCTGCAACTGGATGCGCCGCTGAGCGTAGAGATGGTGACAGTCGAAGGTTCGAGCAAGATCAGCTTTCCCAAGCGGGCGGTGATCAAGTTCGAGTTCGGCGCGCGCGGCAAGATGCCGCCGGTCACCGTGTACTGGCATGATTCGTCGTTGCCCAATACGGTTTCGGCATTCAAAGTCCCGGGGATGGAGGGCGAAAAGATCCTGCCGTCGCCGAACAATCTTGCGGATAAGGGTCGCGTTACCGCTCCGCCTCGCGCTGCAAACGCCCAAACCGCCACGCCTCGTCCGCCGATCGGCACGGGGCAACGTTGGGGAGCCGGTGGTCCCGGAGTGCCGCTGTATGGCCCGGGTGGTTCGGCCGCGCCTCCGGAGGCGGGCATCCTGAGCCACAACGGAGCACTGTTTATTGGCAAGAACGGCATGATGTCGACCGTCGATCGTGGCGAAGGCGTGCAATTGCTGCCGAAGTCGCGCTGGGAGTCGTACCAGTTGCCGCCGCAGCTACTGACGCGTCAGCCTGGCGGCCACATGCTGGACTGGGTTCGGGCCTGCAAAGGAGGTTCGATGTCGGTATCGGACTTCAGCGCATCGGCGCCGTTCGCCGAATGGATGGTGCTGGGAGCGATCGCGATGCGGGTTGGTGGTGGAAAGCTGCTGTGGGACAGCAAGAATATCCGGTTCACCAACAGCGCGGAAGCGAATAAGTACGTACAGCCGGCGTTCCGCAAGGGTTGGGAGTTGAAGCTGTAAAAGGCAAATTGATGAGTAGGGCGTTAACGACCGCCGAGAGGCAGTTGATCCGGTGGATGCTTGAGCATGGAAGCCCCGAAGGCCGAATGTTCTTGTCGCAGTTGGAAAAGGCGGAAGCCACGTCCTGGCAGTGCCCATGCGGGTGTGCGAGTATCGATTTTCAGGTTGACGGAGCACCACCGCCAGAAAAGAATATGAATATTCTGGCGGACTTTATTTTCGGTACGGCCGCCGAACTGAACGGGATCTTTATTTACGAGCAGGGCGGCGTTCTTGCTGGTCTCGAAGTCACGGGATATACCGGCGATGCCCCAAAGAATCTCCCCCAGTTCGATGCGTTGCGGCCTATGACCGACGCGTTCAGCCAGAAAGATTTGTGAGGCTCTGATTCCGGTCGCGGGGGCTATAGCAGCTTAGACCTTGCGAATCCGCAGTGCATGCGGCGTCAGAACCGAGAAGGAATTGCGCAAGTCCGCGCCGTGCCGCTCAATTGCGGCAAGTGTGTTCGCGGCGTTCTCCTCCAGGGTCGCGTCAGCCGCCCGGATGAGGAGGACGCCGCAATGCTCCCGGTAATTCCGGAAAACCAGTTCTCCGAAGTCCTTGTCGGCAGTCAGCAGTAACGCTTCTTCCTGGCGTGCGATCCGGAGGACGGCTTCGTCATCAATTCCCGGCGCGGACTCGGCGATCGAAACCACCTCGTGACCCGCGGCGCGGAGTGCCCACACGGTCGGCCCTTCCACACTCTCGTCGGCCACTAACTTCACGACGCCACGTGCTCAAGAGGATAGATCACGGAAGCTTGCAGCGCTTCCGCCGCGAATGCCAGCGCCGCCCGGACGCCTTCCTTCGTGATGTGAGGATACGCGCGCAGAATGTCTTCCTCGCTGTGCCCGGCGGCAAGCCGCTCCAGGATCATCTCCACCGTAATCCGGGTGCCCCGGATCACTGGTTTGCCCAGCATAACCTTCGGGTTCGACACGATCAGTCCTGGTTCCGGCATAGCGACAATTTCCTGGAGTCAGTCTACCGCGACTTGTGGGAATCTCAACAAGGCCTGGCCTCATTACCGTAGTAATGTGAAGCGGCTCGGCATCGGCGCCGGATCCACGCTGCTGTGGGAGGACGATGGTCCGCCAGCCTTGACCAGTGGAAGGAAGGCGTGCGGGACTACGCCCGGAAGCGTTATGCGCGCAGTTGACACCAATATGCTGCTTCGACTGATCACCCGGGACGAACCCGAAGAGACCGCCAGGAAGGCCGGCCATCTCCCGCTGGGCACATTCGATGGCAACCTCGGCAAAGTTACTGGCGCTCAAAAGCTCTGATCGCTGCCTCCCGGCCTGTGGGAATCCCGAATCGTAACCATCAGAATTTGTGTTTGCGGGCAGCTTGAAAAGATGGGTACCCTGGAATTGGAAATTTCCGTCAGTACCTATTAAGACATGCTCACAACAAAAGCAGAC
>JAFDVT010000778.1 GCA_018268875.1 Acidobacteriota bacterium | reverse complement strand
GCGATCGTTTCCCCTGCGATTGTGCACTCCGGCAGGGAATCTTGTGACAAGGAATTGGTACGGGGCTAAATGAAAATTGCGGTTTTTCACCAGCATTACCTAGGGCAGGAACAAGGTGGCGGTTCCCGATTCAATTCGATGTCCCGCTTCTGGACATCGAAGGGGCATGATGTGGTCGTGATTGCGGGATCGGTGAACTATGCCGGCCGCACTGGTCAGCCATTTCGTCCCTGGAATCTGTTCCGGCGCGAACGTGGAGAAGGAGGAGTGGAAGTCCTGCGTTGCTGGGTACCAGACACCTACTCCGGCAGCTACGTCCAACGTGCCCTGGCATTTCTCGGCTACACCATTTCGGCGAGTCTGGCATCTCTGTTCATCGCGCGGCCGGACGTGATTGTTGCGACTTCACCGCCACTGGTCGCGGTCGTGCCGGCTTGGATCGCTTCTAGGCTGCGCTGGGCACACGTCCCGTGGATTTTTGAAATCCGCGATCTGTGGCCGGAAAGTGCGATCACGACCGGAATCCTGTCTCCGAACTCGCTGCTGGCCAAAATACTCTACGCATTGGAGCGCGGCGCGGCAACGTGCGCCGACAAGATCAACGTACTGACCCCCGCGTTTCGCGACGACTTGATTCGACGGGGACTCGCTGACGCGGACCGGATCGTCTTTATTCCAAACGCCGCGGACCTCGATCAATTCCAGCCCTCGGCCGCAAGCCCCGATGTCCGGCAGCGAATGGGCTGGACGGACAAAAAGGTGTTCCTCTACGCGGGCGCTCATGGGCGAGCCACTGCGTTACATCAACTGGTTCAAACGGCACAGTTGCTGCGGCATCGGTCCGATATTTTGATTGCCTGCGCCGGCGACGGTCCCGAGCGGGCCAAGTTGGATGCCAGCGTCCGGCAGCAGAACCTGTCAAATATTGTGTTTCATGGTCCCCAGCCCAAGGCGGCGATGCCCGGACTCATCAACTCGGCAACGGCGGGCATTGCGGTTCTGCAGGACAATCCAACCTTTCGCACCGTGTATCCCAACAAGGTTTTCGACTACATGGCTTGCGCCAAACCGACTGTTCTCGGCATCGACGGTGTCGCGCGTCAACTGGTCTGCGAGCAGGCCGATGCCGGCCGGTTCGCCGCTCCCGAATCTCCTGAAGCGTTGGCCGCGGCAATCCTCGCGTTGGCCGATTCGGCGGAGGAACGTGAACGGCTCGGCCAAAATGGACTCCGCTGGGTGCGAGCCAATGCGGACCGCGAGGTTCTGGCCGACAAGTATCTCGACGTTCTTTCGGACCTCTGCGGAAAGCCGAGCACTTCGCCGGCGCACTCCGGCCCATTGATGACGACACGTTCGTAAGGTATGCGGAAAGAGAAGAAATGCGCAGGCAAAGTCCCCTCTTAATTTATGGCGCCGGCGGCTCCGGCCGCGAAACGGCCTGGCTTGCCGAACAGTGCTGGGAGCATGGCGCCGACGAGGTTCCGGTCGCCTACCTGGACGACGAAGCGGCGAAGGTCAACTCATCGATCCGCGGCCTACCCATCCTTTCCCTGCAAGATGCCGTACGCAAGTATCCTCGCGCCTTATTCACCGCTGCCGTTGGCAATCCGGCCACACGCGCACAACTGACCGAAAGGGCAAAACATCACGGGTTTGTGGAACACACGCTCGTGCATCCTTCGGTGATCCGGTCGAGGCACATCCAGTTCGGGCGCGGCGTGGTGGTCTGCGCGGGCACCACTCTTACCACCGACATCAAGCTGGGTGACGGGGTGCAGATCAACATCAACTGCACAGTCAGCCACGATTGTGTTCTTGACGATTATGTGACCCTGGCTCCCGGCGCCCATCTCTGCGGAAACGTACATCTGCGTCGCGGCGCGTATGTTGGCGCTGGCGCGGTGATCAAAAACGGTACCCCGGCGGAGCCCTTGGTCATTGGCGCTGGCACGGTCATCGGGGCCGGCGCTTGCGTCACTCGATCGTTCGGCCCGAGCCTCACCCTGGTCGGCGTGCCGGCTTCGCCGCTACGAAAGCGTGTGGCGGATGCGGCTTAAACGCAGCCTCGATCTCGCACTTGCCGTACCGCTGTTCGCCGCGGTGCTTCCGCTGTTCTGCGGCATCTGGCTGCTCGTGCGGCTAAAGATGGGATCGCCGGCGCTGTTTCGACAGCCACGTGGCGGCGCCGGGGGCTCGGTCTTTCACTTTTACAAATTTCGCACGATGACCGATCGCCGTGATCGCAATGGCAAGCTGCTGCCCGATGCGGAGCGGCTCACCCCGTTCGGCGATTGGCTGCGAAAAAACAGTTTGGACGAGTTGCCGCAGCTTTGGAATGTGATTCGCGGCGACATGTCGCTGGTTGGGCCGCGGCCTCTCCTCGCCTCCTACCTCGAGCGCTACGACGCGGAACAACGGCGCCGCCACGAGGTTCGTCCCGGCATCACGGGATGGGCCCAGGTCAACGGCAGGAACTCGTTGAATTGGCCAGAAAAGTTTGCGTTGGACGTCTGGTATGTGGACCACCAGAGCCTTCGATTGGACCTACTGATCCTTTGGCGAACCGCGCTGGTACTGGTGCGGCGCAAAGGAGTGACACACGGTGGCTCGGCGACCATGCCCGAGTTTCTTGGCAAACCGAACGACTGCTTACCCCATCATTGAGGACTAAATTTTTATGAGCACATTGGCGACATTTTCCCCTGTTTCTTCCGGTTCTTCCTTACCGCTCGCGCCACCGGCGGCAGCTCCGTGGCCCTATTTTTCGCAGGAGGATTTGGACACTGCGCAGCGAGTTCTGGCTTCCGGCAAGGTGAACTATTGGACAGGCCTCGAATGCCGGGAGTTTGAGACCGAATACGCGCGCAAGCTTGGAGTTCATCACGCCATCGCGCTCACCAACGGAACCGTTGCGCTTGAACTCGCGCTCTATGCCGCGGGCATCGGCCCGGGCGACGAAGTCATCGTCACTCCGCGGTCCTTCATCGCGTCGGTGAGTTGCGTGGTGATGCGCGGAGCGACTCCGGTGTTTGCGGACGTTGACCAGGTCAGCCAGAATCTGACCGCGGCGACGATCGAACCGAAGTTGACGCCGCGAACCCGGGCCATCATTCTCGTGCACTTGGCCGGTTGGCCGTGCGAAATGGACCCGATTCTGGATCTTGCAAAAGCGCGCGGCATTGCGGTGATTGAGGACTGCGCGCAGGCGCACGGGTCCTATTACAGGGGCCGGCCCGCCGGCAGCATAGGCCTGATCAACGCGTTCTCGTTCTGCCAGGACAAGATCATGACGACCGGCGGCGAGGGCGGCCTGGTTACCACCAATGACCGCGACCTCTGGAACAAGGCGTGGTCCTTCAAGGATCATGGAAAGAGCTACGACGCCGTGTTTCATCGCAAGCACGAACCGGGCTTCCGGTGGCTGCACGAGGACTTCGGAACCAACTGGCGCATGTTGGAGCTGCAGGGCGCGCTGGGCCGCAATTGTCTTCGCCAACTCGATGGCTGGGTGAACCTGCGACGCCGCAACGCCGCGCTCCTGAACGATATCCTGCGCGACCAGCCTGCGATTCGGCTCACCGAACCGCCTCCGCACATGGAACATTCCTACTACAAATACTACGCGTTCGTCCGCCCGGAGAACCTGCGTAGTGGCTGGACGCGCGACCGGATTATCGCGGAAGTGGCGGCACAAGGCGTCAATTGCCTGGCCGGCAGTTGCAGCGAAATCTATTTGGAAAAGGCGTTCGCCCGGCACGGCATTCGGGTGGACACGCTGCCGGTGGCGGCGGAACTCGGGCAGACTTCCGTGATGCTGCTTGTTCATCCCACACTGTCGCAGGAATCCGTGGTCTACTCGGGCCAAGTGCTACGCTCGGTTCTGCAACAGGCTCTACGCTAAACACCGGCATTTCTTATTCAAACTTCATCTGAGATAGCCGAGAAGTACTAACAATGACGGTCTCATTGCGAAACTTCAAAGCCAAAGAAGCTCTCCCGAGGATGCTGGCGGACGCCGCCATTGTGCAGTTGGCGGCCATCCTGTCTCTTTGCGCCACCTTTGCCTACTACCTTTACGGGCATGGCGCGGAACAGTGGAGCCGGGAATTTTTCCTGCGCGAATTGCAGGCACGCTATCTCCAACAATTTCCGACACTCGCCGTGGTATTTCTGCTGGTCTTTGCCGTAACCGGGGTTTACACCCGCACACGCGGCTACAGCGTTCGCTACAAGTGGCCCGTGCTGTTCCGCGCGTGTGGATTGGCATCGTTGCTGTACCTGTCGGTTAGTCTCCTCATCGATCGCGATGGACTCTTCCCGAGAAGCACGCTAGTGTTGCTCCCGCTTTTGACCTCGGCCGGCGTGGTCGGGGCGCGTTGGCTGAATTATTGGCTCGAGACGACGCGTTTGGTCGCATCCAGCACCCCGGCAGCAACCACCGCTGTCAATCAGCAGGCGCCGGTCCTCGTCGTGGGAGGCGCCGGATATATCGGTTCGATCGTCGTGCGGAAGCTCCTCGACCGCGGCCGCCGCGTCCGGCTCCTCGACAAACTGACCTATGGCGATTCCGCGATCTCGGACCTTTTCGGACACCCCAATCTCGATTTCATGATCGGCGATTGCCGGAACATCCAGGACGTTGTGCGCGCCATGTCCGGCGTTCGCGACGTCATTCATCTCGCGGCGATTGTCGGCGATCCGGCGTGCGCGGCCGATGACAAAAATGCGCTCGAAATCAACTACGCCGCGACTCGCATGATGCTTGAGATTGCGAAAGGAAATGGGATTGAACGCTTCCTTTTCGCGTCCAGTTGCAGCGTCTACGGCGCTTCGGAATCGGTGATGGACGAACAGTCGCAAACCGTGCCGATTTCGCTCTACGCCGAAACCAAACTGAATTCGGAGCGAGTGCTGCTCGAAGCAAAAACCGATACGTTTCACCCGGTTGTGTTGCGCTTCGCCACCGTGTTCGGCCTAGCGCCGCGCCCGCGGTTTGACCTGGTCGTGAATCTGCTCACCGCCAAGGCCTTCCAGGAAGGGATCATCACCATTTTCAATGGCGACCAGTGGCGGCCTTTTATTCATGTGGACGACATCGCGGAAGCTGTCTGCCAGACGCCCACGTGTCCCATTGAACGAGTCAGCGGCGAGATCCTGAACGTGGGTGACGACCGTTTGAACTACACTCTCTCGCAGATCGCGTCGCTCATCCACACGGAGTTCCCGAGCACGCGAATTGAGAACGTGGAGAATGCGGACCGGCGCAACTATCGGGTCTCTTTTGAAAAGATCCATCAGCGCGTCGGGTTTTCCTGCGCGAAAACCGTCGAAGATGGAATTCGCGAACTGCGCCTGGCCTTCGAACAGGGGAGAATCGCGGATTACAAAGCCCCGCTATACAGCAACTTGGCCTATTTGAAGACCTATGGCGGCGTACACGCGAACAATCAGTTGGACGGCGAGGTGATGGCGGCGTTCTCGCGGAGTCTCGGCAATTTGGACATGGCGACAGCCGAGGACGCCGGAGTCAAACCTGGGGTGGCGGCCTCCGCCCTTTCCCGGTCGAAGGCCTAACCGCGCCTACT
>JAFDVT010000777.1 GCA_018268875.1 Acidobacteriota bacterium | reverse complement strand
GCGGATCAGGCCGGGAACTTCATTGCGCAACGCCGCGATGGCCCGGATGCCGAATTCCACGCCTTCCTGGCCGATGAGCGGGGCCACCGTCACAAGCCTCAACCGGGCGTTGCGCTCCGGCGCGGGCATACCCGGGGTTCCGGCCTTGGTTTGGAACTGCGCAACCGGAATTCCGACCTGGTGTACCTGCGTTTTTTCGGGCGGAGCGCCCAAGGCAAGCATGCGATATCGCAGCGTGTCGTTCGGGCAAAGAAATACGTCGGTGTTGGCGAACATCCGCGCGTAAGCCGAGCCGTCACCACCGGTTTCCGCATCGTTGGCATACAGGGAGGTCACCAGCCGGGTGGACGCGTCGATCAGGCCGAGGTCGCGCAACGCCGAGCCACGCCGGCCGTTGTGGGCGAAATGGCAGTGAACGGCGTCGAACCTGGGGCGGGACGCAAAGGCGGCGGATTCGCGCCACAAACGCAAGGACCCGGCGTACCGCCCGTATCTCGGCAGGTGGAAGGCCCCGGAACGAAGCTTGCCACGCAGTAGCGCGGCGGCGGGCGACACTGGGTACACAACGCGGTCCTGCCACAGCGGGTGAACATCCAAAGGCGCGGCGGCGGGAGGCGTACGATCCGAGGGAAAAACCTCGACATCGCAGCCCATTTCAAGCAAACCGGTGATCTGATCGACAAGAAAGTTGTCGGGCCCAGCCGATGCGGCCGGCAACTCGCGGATCAGAACGCCCACTCTCATGCTTAGTCGTACCTTCGGCCGGTTCGCCGAACTGCTTGAGTGTGATCGTGCTCAGAAGTGAAACTTTTTTACCGGAACACCGGTTGCGTCCAGGCGGAATGGCCGAACGACGAGTCGACGCGGGCGCGCACGTACTTTTCGCCACCCTGGAATCGATACGTCGGGATCGTGTCGTAGGTGCTGGCCAGGACCTTTCCTCCGGCGCCGATAAAGTGGGTCGTGAACTTTTCGTGCTTCTGGGCGTCGATCTCCACCCGGTATTCGGTTTCGGTCACTTTGACGTCCATCAGTTTCACGCCGTTTGACGCGTAGAACTGCCCCTGTTCGAGGGCTGCCGTGATGTCGTCGGCATTCAGGGAAGCCGCCCGCACGCAAACCCAGCCGCGGCCGGGGTTGGAATATTCCTGGCCAATCTTTTTGAAGACATGCGCATCGTCCACCGCGATGCCGTACATTCTCTGGCCAGCCGTGAGAACGACGTCCCACAACTCGTCCATCGACCGTACGCCGCCTCCGCCCACGTTATTGACGGTGGGATGGCCGTTGTAGACCTCAAACATCCCAATGCCCTTCACCTGTAGAAAGTCCTCGGCGGTGATCGCCCATTGGAAGTTCGGGTGGTTGATGGACGGCAACGCCTTGGCCTCGCGAATGGCGTTCACGTTGTTCTGCATCGTTTGCGCCACCGAGCCACCGTGGCGGGGCAGCACTTCCCTTTGCAGATTCAAAGCATTGATATGAATCGGCTTCTGCAGATAGGTGTCGGTGAGTTCCTCGCCGGGGATCAACAGGAAGCGCTCTTTCGAAGCGAGGATCGAGTTCAGGCCGGCCGGGTTCGTGAAGGTGTTGTGGTCGGTCAGCACCAGAAACTGATAGCCGTGTTCGCGGTACCAGGTGGCGACGTCGTTCGGGGTGGAATCGCCGTCGCTATTCAAGGTATGGGTATGGAGGTTGCCTTTGTACCAGGAGCCGCGCGCCTTCGCGTCGATCGCGACGGGCAGATTCTGCGTGAACATTGCGGTTAGCGCCGCCAGACTGAGCGCGGTCCCTCGAAGCCACCAGGCGGTGCCTTTGGTCATCTTTGGATTTTAGTACTAAAGATCCGGCTACGCGACGACCTGGACGCCGGTGTTTTGCAGGATCTTGCGGGCGTCGACGGCGGCGCGTTCGCCTTCGCATTCCACCGACAGGACAATTTCGCCCCGTTTGATGTAGGTTTCCAGTTGTTTTGCCTGGCTTTCCGGTACGCCGATCTCCGAAAGGGCGCCGGAAAAGCCGCCCAGGGCGAACCCGGCTCCCATTGCGGTGAGCGCGGATACCAAGGACCCGTATACGACCAGCGGGGCCATCCCAGGCAAGGCCAACAGGCCAATCCCCACCAGCCAGCCCAACGTTCCGCCCAGAACCACCGCGCCGGACGTGATTTGCGTCGCCCGGTATCTCGGCAAAAGTACAGAAATTTTCATCGCCTCAAAGCCGCAGCGCCGCAATGCGATTACAGAGTTTTCCAATCTCGACCCATTTGGACAAATCCCAAAAACAGGTATGGTGCGTGTCACGAACAGTTCCTCTCCGCTTAGCCAGGTATGCAAGTCTGTGGCCAGAGCCATAAGTCGTTTTGTGACGCCGGTTACGCACCCAAAGTGGGAACTTTCGTCCAGTATAGGAACGATTCTTCCGAATAAACTTCACGGGTGGCCGGCCGAGCACCTTGGCACACGGCATGCTATGAATCGAACAATGCGATTCACACGGATCCTGAAATCGGTGTGGGCAGGCTGGGACAGGAATCGGGGATCCACGTTGAGCGCCTCGCTGTCCTATTACGTCCTGTTGTCGCTCGTGCCGTTGATCACGGTGGCGATGAGTCTGGTGACGTTCCTTTTGGGGCGGAACTCGTCTCGCTACCTTTTGAACGAGCGGGTGGAACATATTTTCGGTCCGAACGTCGCGGCCACCGTCGCCGAGGCGCTGGAGAAAACGCCTTCGCAAGGGGATTCGGCGCTGGCGGCGAGCCTCGGGTTCCTGGTGCTGCTTTGGGGCGTGGGCGGCATTGCCGGCGAACTTCGCGCCTCGCTCAACCTCATCTGGTGCCACCCGGTGAACGAAGAAGCCGGCTTCGGCGACTTCATCAAGGGACGGCTGCGGTCCTTCCTTCTGGTGTTTGCCCTGGCGGTGCTGGTGTTCATCCTTTCCACGTTGGGCATCCTGATTTCGGTTACGGGCAAATTCGTGACCGGGGTGCTGCCGGCTCCCGAATGGGTGCTGTCGCTGGCGAACCTGGGCGTTTCGTTCGTGCTGTTGCTGGTGTTGTTTTTGCTCGTTCACCGCTATGTGCCGGAGGCCAAGGTGCCCTGGAAGGCCGCGATCGCCGGCGGATTTGCCACCGCGCTGTTCTTTACGATCGGGAAGGAACTGATGACGCTGTACATCGGCAAATCCACCGTAGGGTCGATGTTCGGGCCGGGGCGATCGGTGATCGTGCTGTTGCTGTGGGCGCAGTTTTCCTCATCGGTGCTGTTTCTCGGAGCCGAATTCGCCCGGGCGTACGCCGCGGAACTGGCCTCGCGGCAACGGCGCCTGGGAATGCGCATCGCCACACGCAAAGCCAAGGCGGGGGACTGACCTTTTATTGGCAATGGACGTGCACCTCGCACGCCCCGTGAGCCGCAAAAAGAAGTGGTTGATTGGACTCGCCGTGGCCGCCGCCGTTGGCATTGCCGGCATTTTTATCACGGCGTCGATTCTCGCCAAGCGCTTTGAGCCGTACATTAAAGAACAAGCCGCCAGCTATCTGGCCAAACGCTTTGACAGCAAGGTGGAAATCGGCAAGCTGATCGTACATATCCCGCACATTCCGGCCCTGCAACTGGTGATGAAACGGGGCGCGGGCGTGATTGCCGAAGTGATCGGCGAAGACATTGTCTTGCGCCACAAAGGCCGCACCGATATTGAACCCATGTTCCGTATGAAGCGATTTCGCTTCAGCGCGGACCTGGGACGAATTTTTGATCCAACCAAACGCGTGGCTCTGGTCTATTTGGACGAGATGGAGATCAACATTCCGCCCAAGGGCGAGCGGCCGTCCTTTAAAGAAGACAAGAGTGAAACCGACGGCAAAGCGACCATCGAGGCTGCTCCCGCCAAGTCCAATACGGATGGCGCGAATACCGGCGTCTTGATCGAACAGGTGTCGATCACAAGTTCCAAGCTTCGCATTCTGCCGCGGACGAAGGACCGCAAGCCCCTGGAGTTCGACTTGCAGGACATCGTGCTCGATTCGGTGCGGATGAGCGAGAGTCTGAATTACCGGGCGAAGCTCACCAATCCGCGGCCGCCGGGACAAATTTACGCGAACGGCGCGTTCGGACCGTGGAACGCGGAATCGCCTAGCGAGACGCCTTTGTCCGGCGATTTCGACTTCAACAAAGCGGACCTCGGCGTGTTTTCGGCCATCGCGGGAACGCTGCAATCGCGCGGGACGTTTACCGGAACGCTCGGGTCGGTGCAGGCGAAGGGAGAGGCCACGGTTCCTGACTTTCGGTTGAAAATGGCGGGAAATCCGGTACATTTGTTCACCGAGTACGAGGTGGAGGTGGATGGCACCAACGGCAATACGATCCTGAAGCCGGTTCACGCCAAGCTGAACGGCACCGCGTTTACCACCAGCGGCGGCGTGATCAAGCACGACGGCGACGAAAAGCGAACCATCGACCTCGACGTACACATGCCGGACGGCGAGATGATGGATTTGCTTCGTCTGGCGACGAAGAACAAACCGTTCATGTCGGGCCGCATCCAGATGGATTCGCGGATTCGCATTCCTCCGCTGTCCTCGAAGGTGAAGGAAAAGCTGCTGTTGGCCGGAAAGTTTTCCATCCGCCACGGGCAGTTTCTGCAGGATGCGATTCAGGACAAGGTGGATACGCTGAGCCGGCGCGGCCAGGGTCAACCGACCGACACGTCCATCGACAACGTGTTTTCGGACATGTCCGGCGAGTTCAACATGGCGGACCAGGAACTGACGATGAAGAATCTGGCATTTACCGTTCCGGGATCGAAGGTGAAGCTGGACGGTACGTTCGACATGCAGTCCGATGAACTGGACTTTTACGGTGCGCTGATGTTGGACGCCAAAGTCTCGCAGACGATGTCGGGATGGAAGCGGTGGGCGCTGAAACCCGTGGACCCGTTCTTCAAGAAACACGGCGCCGGCACGTACCTGAAAATCAAAGTGGTGGGAACGGCAAAATCGCCGAAGTTCGGGCTGGATCGATAACGCTAGCCGGCGGCGGCCGCCGACATGATGGCGTTGAGGTCGAGCGCGAGTTGATCGTATTCGGCCAGGTCGAGCGGTTTCTTCAGGACGGAATGCACGCCAAGCTCGAGCAGGGTTTGTTTGCGTTGCCCCGTCAGCATGGACGACAGCACCACGACAGGGGCTCCCGCGGTGCGTCCGGCGGCCTGCAACTCCTCCAGGATCGTGTGGGCGGCCTTGCGCGGCAGGTTGGCGTCGAGGATCACCAGGCAGTACGGCAATTCGTTCTGCTGGCCGGTGAGCAGCAGATCGAGCGCCGCCTGGCCGTCTGTCGCCCAGTCGATCTGAACCGGGATCGACGCGGAGACGAAACACTCTTCCAGCAGGAACCGGTCGTGAGGGTTATCTTCTGCGAGCAGCAGCCGTTTGGGAGCGATGCCTGAAGCCGGGGAAGCCAAACGAAAATAGTAACATCGGCCCCAAAAATCAAAGCCCGCGCGGCGCTTTGCCGGCGGGCTGTCGAACGTTTTGCGAGGCGTGGCGCGCCGGCTATTGGCGCTGGCTGGCGACGAACTCGTCGAACTGTTTTTTCGCCTCTTCTTTGGTGATGCCGTAGCGCTCCTGCAGGCGGCCTGCGAAGGCTTCGATGTTACCTTCCGCCACGGCCAAATCGTCGTCGGTCAATTCTCCCCACTTGGCCTTGGCGGCGCCTTTCAGTTGCTTCCAATTTCCTTCAATCTGATCCCAATTCATGACGTTGTGTGTCCCTTTCGCTTTGCGTGGAGCGCGGTTGCAACGCTTGCGCTCACACGGACGAAATTCATTGCATGTGGCGTGCCAAAAAAGAACGAGGGATTTGTGGCCCGTCCCGTGCAGGATCCGAACGCGGCGGGGGTAAAAACCTCCCGCGGAGGATATCGAACATGAAACTTACCAGGCAAATTTTCGCAGCCGGTCTTCTCACCGGCGCAACCTTGTTGGCCGCTCCGAACGACTCAAATGAAGCAGTAAAGCGCGTTCACGAGGCGACCCTCGTATTCAACGAGATCATGGGTGCCAAAGATTCCGGCATCCCGCAGGATCTTCTGGAAAAGGCGCATTGCGCCATCATCGTTCCGGGCTTGAAGCAGGGCGGTTTTATTGTCGGCGCAAAGTATGGCAAGGGTGTCATGATGTGCCGCAAGGCTGGCGGCGGATGGCGTGGACCGGCCACGATGCGCGTGGAAGGCGGCAGCGTCGGATTTCAGATTGGCGCGGGTGAAACCGATTTGGTGTTGCTGGTCATGAATCAGCGCGGCGCCGAAAAGCTGATGAAAAGCGAATTCAAGGTCGGCGGCGAGGCCGCGGTGATGGCGGGTCCTGTGGGACGGACGGTGCAGGCCGAAACCGATGCCCTGATGCGCGCGGAGATGCTGGGCTGGTCGCGT
The DNA here is from genome assembly GCA_018268875.1 of Acidobacteriota bacterium. Classification (GTDB taxonomy): domain Bacteria; phylum Acidobacteriota; class Terriglobia; order Bryobacterales; family Bryobacteraceae; genus F-183. Next base: position 2,167 of record JAFDVT010000777.1, on the reverse strand, counting down.
GCGCGCGGCGTATTTGCCGGCGTCGCGCTGCAAGGGTCGACGATGCGCGAAGACAAGGACGATAACGCCAAGATCTACGGCCGTCCTTTGACCACGGAACAAATCATGGCAGCGGGTGGTCCCCGCCCGAAGACCGTGAGTAATGAATTGGCGCTCGCGCTGAGCCGTTACTCCACATGGGAAAAGAAGTAACGACAGGGAGGATATTGCAGAATGCAATATGTAAAAACAATAGCGGCGGTGGCGGCTGTGATCGGAATGAGCGCCTTCGCCTACGACAATCACACGCCTCGTTCGAAGGAAGCGAGGATGGTTCGCCAGATCCGTCACGAATTGGTGATGCAGCCTTTTTACGGCGTGTTCGACGATCTTTCCTTCCGAATCGACGGCGGTACGGTGACGCTGTTCGGTTCGGTCGTGCGGCCGAGTCTGAAGAGTTCCTCGGAGGCGGTTGTGAAGGATGTGGAAGGCGTGGACCGGGTGGTGAACGAGATTGAAGTTCTGCCCACCTCGCCGCAGGACGATCGCATTCGCATGGCGGTTTTCCGTGCGATTTACGGGCATTCCCAAATGACCCGGTACGCAATTCAGGCCGTTCCGCCGGTGCATATCATCGTCAAGAACGGCAACATCAAGCTGGTCGGCATGGTGGCGAACCAGTCGGACCGGACGATCGCGAATATCCAGGCGAGAAGCGTTCCCGGTACGTTCCAGGTGGACAACCAGATCCAAGTGGAAGGATCTTCCAAGAACTAACCGGGTGGGTGAAAATCTCACAGCGGCGCCGGGAGAGAACCTCCCGGCGTTTGTGTTTTTAGGGGCAAAAACACGGTGTAGGCGGGTAAAAACTTTGGCACGCCGTGTGCATCTAGAAAAGACACAAGGCGCGCCGGGAACATCCGCAGCAGCCTGGAATGAAATCAAAAAAGTAGAAGGGACACACACACATCATGCTTCACTATTCGATCGTTTTCCTGATCATCGCGATCATTGCCGGCCTGTTCGGCTTCGGCATCATTGCCTCCACCGCGGCGAGCATCGCAAAAATTCTCTTTATCGTCTTCCTCGTGCTTTTCCTGGCGAGCTTCCTGATGGGCCGCCGCGCACAGCTATAAGACGAAAACATTGCAGGCTTCTTCCTCCGATCTTCCGTCCATCCCCCCTCCGGCGTGCATCGCGAAAGCGATGTGCGCCTTTTTTTTGTCGTTTGGACGGCAGCGTGCACTGACACCGCCGATGAAATGTTCAGGTCTCGCCCTTGCACTGTTGGGCGTCTCTTTTTGTTACTCCGCCGTAGCGCAAACGTCTGTTCCCCCCATCTCGGATGCCGAACGATTTCGCTGGGCTTTTCAATCCTCGGTGTCGCCGGCGCGTATGGCAGGTTCGCTAGTCACGTCGGGCTTCAGTACGTGGACCAACCAGCCCGAAGAGTTCGGGCCTGGATGGTCCGGCTTTGGGAAACGGTTTGCGACCCGCGCGGCCACCGGTGCGATTCAAAACTACATGGAAGCTGGCGTGGCCAGCATCTGGGACGAAGATCCCCGCTATAACCGTCGCGGCGCGGGTTCGTTCGGCGCTCGGCTTGGTCACGCCATGAAGATGACGGTGATGGCGCGAAGGTCCGACGGGCGGCTGATGCCGGCCTATGCGCGCTACATCGCCATCTCCGCCACCAGCGGCGTTTCGACGGCATATCGTCCGGCCAGCGAACGTACGGCCGGACAGTTTGCCTTCCGCATCCCGATGGGGTTCATCGGCCGCGCGGCGGGCAACACGTTTTCCGAATTCTGGCCGGACGTGTCGGGCCGGCTGCGGCGTTAAAGAAAATCGCTCTGCACGGCGCGGGCGAGGCGGGCGTCTTGACTGGGTAGGAGTGAACCACATGAAGTTTTTACCCGTCCTATTGGTCGCCGCCGCCACGCTTGCCGCCGCGCAAGACAGTAAGCCCGTCCCGCCCGAAGTCTACCGGGCCGACTTCCAGATCAAGGACGACGCGGGCAAGCCTCGCCGGTTTTCGATGTTGCTGGAGACCGGCGGGAATAACTCGCTTCGCGTCGGCACCAAGGCGCCGGTGGTCTCCTCCGTGGCGCCCAATGGCGCGCCCGCGCAGTTCAACTACGTCGACACGGGCTTGAGCATGGACGTGCGCTTACGCAATATAGCCGGG
>JAFDVT010000776.1 GCA_018268875.1 Acidobacteriota bacterium | reverse complement strand
GTGAAGGAGACCTGATCTCGCGCTACGACTACATCATCAACGAGAACCGCTTCCGCGTGTCGCGCGCCGCGTTTGAAGCTCTCGCTCCGTCGCTCGAATACAACCTGTACTACTTGCCGCGCACGCGAACTGTGGTGTCGATCGAACCGTTGGAAGCCGCGGCCAAGAACTTCGACCCCGCATCGCAAGGCTTCGACGTCCTCGAAAAGAAGCGCAGAGACTAATCGTCAGCGCGCCGTCGCCTCCAGCTCCTTCGTAAACAGAGCCGTTCCCGCGATATCCCGCAGAACCACTCGCAACGCTTTGGAACGTCCGTCCACCGTGATGTCGCCGAAGAACTGATACCCCGCCGAGGGCGGCAGGTTGGACTGTCCTTTCGGCGGATGCTTGGCGAACATCACTTCCGGGCCGAACGTCGAATCGAGTTGCCCAGGTCCGAACGTACCCGCGTTCAAAGGACCGGACACGAATTCCCAGAACGGATCGAAGTCGCGGAACCCGGCCGACGCGCGTTCCGGCGAGTAGCGGTGCGCCGCGGTGTAATGCACGTCGGCGGTCAGCCAAACCGTATTTCGAATCCCCTGCGCCTTCAAAAACTTCAGAATCCTGGCGATCTCGAACTCGCGCCCCAACACGGGACCGTCCCCGTTCGCCACTGCTTCGTACCTCGCACGGCCTTGCGCATCCTTGCCATCGCCCACCACTAGGCCGATCGGCATGTCGGACGCAATCACCTTCCACACGGCCTTGCTGTCCTTCAACGCCTTTAGCAGCCAGTCCACTTGGGGATTCCCGAGCAATGCGGTGTCCGGGCCCGCCGCTTCCTGCCGGTTGTAACTGTTGCCGGCACGGAAACTCCGCATGTCCAGAACAAAAACGTCCACCAGCGGACCATATGGAACCACCCGGAAGATGCGGCCTTGGCGATCGAACGGAATCGGCGCATATTCGCCAAACGCCTGCCGGGCACGCGCCGCAATCACGCGGATGTCCTTCTCCGTGTATCGCATGTTGCCGGACAGGTCCATACCCGGCGACCAGTTGTTCATCACCTCGTGATCGTCCCACTGCCAGATCTGCGGAACGTCGGCAAGATGACGCCGGACGTTCGCGTCCAGCAGGTTGTAGCGGTATGCGCCGCGAAACTCGTCCAGCGTCTCGGCCGCTTTCGCCTTCTCCGGCGTCACGATGTTCTTCCACACGCCCGCGCCGTTCGGCAGCACCACCTCTTTCGCGATGGGACCGTCCGCGTATATCGTGTCCCCGCTATGGATGAAGAAGTCGGGCTCAATGGCGCGAACCGCCTCGAACCCGCGCATCCCGCCCCATTCCGGATTGATGCCGTAACCTTGCCCCGCCACGTCGCCGGACCACGCAAACCGTACATTGCGCCCGTCCTCGATCTTGCGCGATGGCGTGCGAAGCTTGCCTTCCACCGGTTCACTACTGTTCTTGCCGTCTTCGAACTGCACGGTGTACAGCACGGTCTGGCCGGGAGGTAGCCCACGTAACGCGATTCGCGAGGTAAAGTCGCTTTCGGCGCCTCCCGCGGCGCGCGTAAGGGAATGCGAACTCCCCTTTTCCGATGTCTTCCAGCGAACGGTCATGCGCGAGGCCGGCCCCGCGCTACGAGCCCAAATCAGCGCCTTGCCATCGGTAACATCCCCCGACGCCACGGCCACCGCGGGGGCGGGACGCTGGGCGCGAAGTAAAAACGGCGTGGCGATCAAAAGATTCCGGCGAGTCATCTTCTTCACAGTATCGTGCATCGCTTCTGCGATCATAGGAGGATGAAATTCCCCGTACTACTACTTGCCGCTAGCCTCGCCGGCGGCTCCGCTCTCGCGCAATCCGATGTCGAAAAGCGCCTCAACGCCGCAACGATGACGCTGGACGAGATCATGTCCGTGAAGGAGAAATCCATTCCGGAAGATCTCCTCAAAAAAGCGGCCTGCGCCGTCATCGTGCCGGGCGTAAAGAAAGGCGCGTTCATCATCGGCGGCAAGTTCGGTCGAGGTTTTTTCACCTGCCGTAAGGATGGCGGCGGCTGGTCCGCTCCGGGCGCGGTTCGCATCGAAGGCGGCAGTGTCGGGTTTCAGATCGGCGCTTCGGAAACCGACGTCGTGATGCTCGTCATGAACCAGCGGGGTAAAGACAGTCTCTTGTCGAGCAAGTTCACCATTGGCGCGGACGCCGCCGTCGCCGGCGGACCGGTAGGCCGCGAAACATCCGCCGCCACCGATGCCGCCATGCGCGCGGAAATTCTCACCTGGTCCCGTGCGCGCGGTGTCTTTGCGGGCATTTCGCTCAAAGGCTCCACCCTGCGCGAGGATGAAGACGCGCTCAAGGAACTGTACGGGAAGAAAATGAAGAACAAGGACGTCATCGCGACCATGGCCCCGCCACCGGCCGCGACTTCGTTCCTTGCCACTCTCTCCAAGTACGCGAATTAAGCCGTTTACTGATCTTGTTAGATCGGTTTCGCCCGGACGCGCCGGCTAGCGAAACCGCTCTAACGGGGCGGATAGGTCTTCGACAAATAGTCCAGGATGGCCGCGCGATCCGCCGGTTTGACGTTCGCGCCCCACCGCGCCATCTTGTCGATTTCGCGGTCCCACTGCGTACGGCTCAGCTTCTGCTGCCGGATGACATCGTCTTCGTGACAGGTCACACAAGCCGACTTGAACCCGGCCGGAGGCGCAGGAGTTTCCGCCGCAGCAGCGGCCGTGTTCGCCGGCGTTGCCGCCGAATCGAGGTCCTTCACCACTTCGATGCCGATCGACTGCGTGACATTCCAGCCGTATCCGGAAGGATTCCAGGCCTGCACGTGCGGCTGCGATTCTCCAGTGTGATCGCCGGCGCGCAACAGGATGCGGTAATACCCTTCCGCGGGAGGCTGCCACGTGTAGCCGACCGTGCGCCACGCGTACGGACCGTTGTAAGTGATCGGGCGCACGTCTTCCCAACTGGAACCACCGTCCAGGCTGATCTTGCCCAACGTCACCGGGTTGCCGTTGCCGGACCAGACCACGCCGCGAATGTTCACCGTCTCGCCGACTTTGACCTTCGCGTTGTCCGCCGGGAACGTAATCACCGACTTGGGGTGCAAACGCGTCACCGGCTGCATCGCGGCCGCATCCACCGCGGTACCGGGCTTTACCGGACCGGCCGGCGCGCGGTACGCGCTCTTCATATAAAACCCTTCGAACGGCTTATCGAGGACCGTAATACCGGTCACCCACTTGACCCAGCTATCGCTCGCCCAGCCCGGAACCACAAGGCGCACCGGGAACCCATGCGAGGTCGGTAGCGGCTCGTTGTTCAGCTCATAGGCAAGCATCGTTTCGGGAGACAGCGCCTTCGTCAACGGAATCGACCGTTGGAAGTCCGACTGCTGGCCGACCGGCACATCCGCGCCGTCAAACAGCACTTCCACTCCGTTGGTGCTCACGCCCGCGAGCTTCAGAACATCGGCCAGCTTCACGCCGCCCCAGCGAACGTTGCCCACGCCGCCGTATTGCCACTGCAGGCCAGCCATCGACGGCTTAAAGAAGGAACGGCCGTTGCCGGCGCATTCCATCACCGCCACCAGTTCCACCTTCGGCATCTTCTGGATCTGTTCGAACGTCAACTCCAGCGGCTTGTCGACCAACCCGCCGATTTTCAACTTCCACGTCGCCAGGTTGACCTTTGGCGTGTAGTGGTGGGTGCGGACAAACAGACGCTCCACCGGCGTGATGTCGTCCTGAAAACCTTCCATCGGCATTTCCAGATCTTCCGGCCGCGTGGACCGTACGATCATCCCGATTTTCTTCTTGCCGTCGTTCGGCGCCCATGTAGTCGCCGAATATAGGCTGGGCAGGACCGCGCTAGCTGCCGCCGCGCCGCCAACCAGCCGCATCATGTTCCGACGTGAGTAAAGTTTTTCGTTCATTGCCATGTCGACTGAATCTGCTGGATTCCGCCTTGCTTGATGGTAACGTCATGGGAATCTTTCAGATTTCCCAACACAAGTTCGATCTTGTGCGTCCCTTCGCGCAACGTAATCCTCGCCGGAGTGACCTCACTCCGGGCTTTTCCGTCCACGGTGATCGACGCGCCCTTGGGCGTCGTCAAAATCGCCAGAATCCCCGTCGCCTCCGGCAGATTGACGTTCAGGTCGAGCGTCTGCGGAACCTGCACGGACCGGTACAGCGTCACGTAGCCGGCCAGCGCCACCTGCACGCCGTGGTAGCCGGGTGTGAGCCGCAGTGTGCACGGGGTTGCACATTCCTGTTTGGCATCCACGATGACTTTGGCCCCCGCGGGCGTCGCCGTGAAGTCAACTTCGAAATCCTTGTCCGGCGCCGCGGCCGGAGTGGCCGGCGTTGGCGTAACCGGAGTCTTGCCCGCGTTCACAGGTGTTTGCTGTTGCGGTTGCTGCTGTTGTTGCACCGGCGGAGGCACTGGCTTTGCGGGATCGGGCTTCTGCGCGGTGGGAATCACCGGTTGATCCTGCGCCGCCGGAATCTCAACCGGCGGTTGCACCGGCGCCGGCGATGAGGCCAGCTTGCTGTATCCAAAATATCCGGCAACCGCTAGCGCAGCAGCAGCCGCAATCAACATGGGCGCCTTGGACCTTGCCGGCGCGGCCACTCCCGCTTCGGCGTCGCGAATCGGAATCCGCATCGACGGCGCATCCGGAAGCGACGGAGGAGGCGGCGGCAGCGGTAGCGGCGCGGTTTGCACCACGGCAGGCTCCGGCACAGGAACCGAATCCGCCGTCGGCTCTTTCACCAGCACGGTTTTCTGTTCTTCCACCACGACGGGCGCGGGGAACACCGGCGCGGGCGGCTGCGGCGGCACCATTCGTCCACCGGAACCTGTGGTGGTCTCTTCCGGCGACACGGGCATCGAACCACGGGCCATCGGCAGCCAGTCCGGCGTGGTCTCGATCGCCCGCTGCAACACCTTCATGAACTCGGAACAGGTGGCGTAGCGGTCTTCCGGCTTCTTGGCCAACGCTTTCCGCACGGCGCGGTCCACCAGCGGACCCAGCGTCGGGTTCAATTCGTGAATCCCCGGCGGCTCTTCCGACGAAATCTTGAACAGCAGCGTCGGCAGATAATCGGCGGTAAACGGCTTTTTGCCCGTCAGGATTTCATACGCCATCACGCCCAACGCGAATTGATCCGAAGCTCCCGTCAGCGTCTCGCCCCGAATCAGTTCCGGCGACATGTAGGACGGCGTCCCCATCATCACACCGGTTTGCGTCATCTGCTGCGAGGTGATCTTGGCGATGCCGAAATCGCACACTTTTGCGACGGAATCCTCGTGCACCATCACATTGGCTGGCTTGACGTCGCGATGGATAATTCCCTTGCGATGCGCGTAGTCGAGAGCCGCCGCCGTCTGCCCGAGCAGGTCGATCAGCAACTGCCCGTTCAGCTTGTCGCCCGAACGCAGGATGTCGTCCAAAGGCTGGCCATTCACGCATTCCATGAAGATGTAGGCCAAGCCGTCTTCCTCAAGGATGTCGTAAATCGTAACGATGTTCGGATGCGACAGGATGCCCGCCGATTGCGCCTCGCGGAACAGCCGGTCGCGCAATCGCGCCCGTTCCTCGGGGTCCGTCATGTCGTTCAGGCGGATGGATTTGATGGCGATGACGCGGTTGATTGCGGGATCCTGCGCGCGGTACACAATACCCATCGCGCCGCGTCCCAGCTCCCCTAGAACCCGGTATCTGCCAATCTGCACGGTATCTACATTCTAACCCTTTAGCTCTCTGCTGTTTCCTCCCGTGCAAACAGCCGGTTAACGATCTGCAAAATCTGGGTATACCGGGCAACACGGCGGCCAAGCCGGGGTTCCGCTGGCCGTATGTCTTTTGCCGATTACACACGCCGCGGCATTTTGCGCCAAGCGGTCAAAACAGCCGGCCTCACGTGGATGACCGGATCACTCGCCGCCGCCTCCGCCAACGCTTCCCCCTTCGCCGAAACCGCCACCTGCGCCATCACCGGCGCGCCCGGCCTCACCGAAGGACCTTATTTCGTCGACGAGATCCTCAATCGCATCGACATCCGGGTAGACCCGTCCGATGGCGTTACGCAGAAGGGCACGCAGTTGGACCTCACGCTGAACTTTTCCCGCGTCGACAATTGTTCCTCCACGCCGCTCGTCGGCGCCTGCATCGACATCTGGCACTGCGGCGCGCTCGGCGACTACTCCGATGTCGGCAATTTCGCCGGCAAGAAGTTTCTGCGCGGCTATCAGATGACTGACCGCAACGGACAAGTCAAGTTCACCACGATCTTTCCCGGCTGGTATTCCGGCCGCGCCGTCCACATCCACTTCAAAGTGCGAACCTTTTCGCAAAACGCGGAAACGTACGAGTTCACCAGCCAGTTCTTTTTTGACGACGCGGTGATCGACCAGGTCCTGTCCCAGGGCGTCTACGCCGCGCACGGACTGCCGGACACCCGTAACGCCACCGACGGCATCTATCGCGGCGCCGCTTCGCTAGGCCCCATCACCAGCGAGGCCGGCTCGTACCTGTATCTGACCGTGAGTCCCGGCAGTACGGAGGGCAAGCTCAAAGGCGAGGCAACGGTGGTGCTGGACGTCAGCGCCGGCAGCACGCCGGACCAGACCGCCCCTGGCGGCGGTGGAATGCCGCCTCCCCCCGGCGGTGGAACGCCGCCTCCCGGTGGCGGTGGTCCCGGCGGACCACCGCCCGGCATGTAGCAGGCGGCAGGCAGGACCCGGCGGTTGGGATATCATGGACCGTTTGAACAACCGCTGGGTCCCGATCGTGTCGATGATGCTGGTCTCGCTGATCAGCTACATCGACCGCAACACGCTGGCGCTTCTTGCGCCCATCATCCTGAAAGAAACCGAGCTTTCGAACCAGCAGTACGGCTACATTATTTCGGCGTTTTCCTTCGCCTACATGGCCGGCAACCCCATCTGGGGAACCCTGCTCGACCGCTTCGGCCTGCGCAACGGCATGACGGCCGCCGTCTCGCTCTGGACCCTCGCCTCCACCGCCCACGCCTTCGCCTCCGGCCTCTTCAGCTTCGGCATCGCCCGCTTTTTCCTCGGCTTCGGCGAAGGCGCGACCTTTCCCGGAGGACTCCGCACCGGCGTCCAAACCCTGCCTCCGCGCGACCGTTCCAAAGGCATTGCGATTTCCTATTCCGGAGGCTCGCTCGGCGCGGTCGTAACCCCGTGGATCATCGGTCCGGTCGCCGCCGCCTACGGTTGGCGCATGGCATTCCTGTTCACCGGCATTATCGGAACTTTGTGGCTCGTCTACTGGCGGTTCCTCAGCCGGCAACCGCAGATCGCGCAACTCCCCTCGAGCGCCGCCGAATCGCAGGAAGAAACCCTCAACTGGCGCGACTCCCGCATCTGGGCCTTCATGTGCTGTTACGGCATCGCGGCCTTCCCGCTGGCCTTTATCCTCTACCACGCGTCGCTGTACTTCGTGCAAGGCATGGGGAGGACGCAGAACGACATGACCAGGGTCCTGTGGATTCCGCCGCTGGGCTGGGAAATCGGATATTTTTTCTGGGGCTGGGTGACGGACCGCTTCGGCCTCTCGCTACGCCTGCAAGCGATCCTGCTCGCCGCCTTGATGACGCCGCTGTCCATCATTCCGCACGTCGAATCGTATCCCGGCGCGCTGGCGCTGATGTTCCTGTCGATGTTTGCCGGCGCGGGTTTTGTCATCAACGCCATGGCGTACGCCACGCGCGAACTCCCCGTACGCCGGTCGGGACTGATCGCAGGCCTGGGCGCCGGCAGCTGGTCGGCCGTACTCGCCGTCCTCGCGCCGGGCTTCGGCCGCTTGTTCGACCTCAAAAACTATCCGCTGGCGTTTGCCCTGGCCACCGCGGTTTCCGTCACCGGCGCGGCGCTGTTCGTGATGCTATCGAAGCGTCGCCAGTAGCTTGGCGATGTCTTCGTCGTGATGGTAAAAATGCGGCGACACACGTGCCCAGCCTTGCCTGGGCGCGGCGGGGAGGCCGGCATCGCGCAGCTTTTTCACCACCAGGCGCGAATCCACGCCGTCTTTTTGAAAGCTCACGATGCCCGATGCCGTCGCCATGTCCGCCCGGGGAATCATCAGGCGGTACCCCAGCGATTGCGCGCCCTCGGCGATCATTGCCGCGTTCGCCATCACGGATGCCCCGGCATTTTCGACACCCACTTC
>JAFDVT010000775.1 GCA_018268875.1 Acidobacteriota bacterium | reverse complement strand
TCGAGATTCGTGAAGAGGGTGGCCGTCTCGTGATCGAGCCAATCCGGCTGAAAACATACGATGGCGACGAACTCATCACGCAGATTACGCCGGAAAACCGCCATGATTTGATCGACTTTGGTCCACCCGTCGGTCATGAGGTCTGGTAGTGGCTTACGTTCCTGAGGCTGGCGAGATCGTATGGATGTCCTTCGATCCTCAAATCGGCCGGGAGCAAGCCGGCACACGTCCTGCGCTAATTCTTAGTCCGAGCAAGTACAACGAACGGACAAGTTTGGTCGTTTGTTGTCCCTTAACGACTCAGATCAAAGGCTACCCATTCGAGGTCGTCATCACTACAGATCCGCCGAGCGTAGTCTTGGTGGATCAGGTGAGAAGTTTCGATTGGCGTGGTCGGAATGCCCGGCCGAAAGGCGTCCTGAAGCCCGAAAAACTCGCCGAAGTGGTCGGGAAGCTCCATGCTCTGCTGGCGTCGGGCCTTCGCTCCGCTGGCATCAACACCTAGCTTTCGAACGCCCCCGCCACCCGGCTGACGTCCTTGGCCGGAACCCGAAATTGATCGTGGATCGGGTTCTTTGACGAGGCCGTTACGACCGCAGGGCGAACACTGCGTAGATCGCCAGCCAGATCACCAGCATGAAATGCCAGTAAGTCGCCAGCATGAAGGTGATGGCCTCTCTGCGAACCTCGACATCGCTGTCCCAGGGCCGCGCGAGACGGTACAGCAAGTAACCCAGCACGGTCATGCCGCCCAGGATGTGCACCGCGTGCGATCCGGTCAGGATGTAGAACATCCCGGCGTTTTGGTCGCCCGCCGGGATGCCGGCGGCCATGATGCGCCAGCATAGGATTTGCGAAATCAGGAACAATCCGGCCAGCCACGACGTGCGCACCAGCCACACCGAATAACCTTCGATGCTGTACACACGCAGTGCGCGGCGCGCCATTTCGACCGCGCCGCTACAGGCCGCTAGCAACGCCGTGCTCAACCAAAGCTGGCCGGGCAAGACGATCGGGTGCCACTGGTCCGCGTTGCCCGAGCGGACCACGTAGGCAATAATCAACGCCGCGAAAATGGCAAAGATCGATACCAGGGTGGCAATATGCCCAACCCAGTACATCGATGCGGAAAATCGTCTGCCTGGATCCGCCACTGCAATTCATCTAGGCGTGGTGCGACTTCGCGCGAAGCAGCGAACTCGCCGACACATGATGTCCCGCTGGAAGAGCCGAGCCGCCATTGCCGTTCAGGTGCGTCACACCAGCGGCCAAGGCGATTTGCGTCAACCCCGCGACATTGCTTACCCCAAGCTTTTTCATCATCGTTTTGCGGTAACTGCGCACGGTCTGCAGCCCAAGGTCGAGCATCACTGCGATTTCCTTGCTCGTCTTGCCTTCGGCCACCATCCGCATCACTTGCAGTTCGCGCGGTGAAAGACCTTCCACCGCCGGCCCCGAAGAACGCGTTTCCATGTTGCCGTTCTGCAGCCGCCGCAAGAGTTTGTCCGATACCTCCGGACTCAGATACGTGCCGCCACGGGCCACGGTGCGCAGCGCATCCACCAGATCCACTTCCGAAGCTTGTTTCAGCACGAATCCGCGTGCCCCGGCGCGCATCGCCGCCACCACAGAGTCTTCGTCCTCGTACATGGACAGGATAATAATCCGGGCGTCGCCGGATTGGCGCAATAATTCCGATGTCGTCTCGATGCCGCTTAAACCCGGCAGTCCGATGTCCATCAGTACAACGTCGACCGGATAGCGTTTCACGTACTGAATCGCATCGTGGCCGTTTTCCGCTTCACCCGCGACGTTGAAGTCCGCATGCAGTTTCAGGATGGCCTTGATGCCATCCCGCATGATCTTGTGATCGTCAACGAGCAGGATATCGAAGGGCATAATTCATTAGGTCCCCTAGCAGAATTGAGCTATTAAAATAGCCCGGTTATTGTCCACGGTCGAGACTTCTATATGAGCCTCGCCGCCCGCGATCTGGCACGATCCTCTCACTACATGCCAGCGCACTTCTTCTTCGATGTTTTGAAATGGATCCGTCAGCCCTTCAAGCGCAACCATCGCTTGATACCCGGCCGGTCGCATTTCCGTTACTTGAATCCCCGCATAGGTGCAACCGCTGCGATTGCATGCCAGTTCCAGCGCGTGTTCCACCAGCGCCGCCATCGCTCTTGCGACCGAAGCTGGGGGACGCACATTGGCTTCGCATTCCAGGGAAATAAAGCCGGAGAACCCGGGTTCCCAACGATCCCGGATCCTTTCCAGAGCCGACTTCAAACCCAAGCGGTCCACCGTCGACCGCTGCATCTGCCTGCTGATGACGCGCGTGCGAACCTGGCATTCCTCAAGCAGCGCTTGTAACGAATGCAGCTTCTCGGCGATGTCAGGATGCTTCTCCGAAACTTCCTGCGCCATCAACTCGAACTGTATCCCCGACGCCGTCAGGATCTGCCCCAGATCGTCGTGCAGGGACCTTCCAGCCTCCACCAGCGCCCAATCCCGTTGCGACACGAGTTGGGCAAGCCGCGCAACTACCGCCTGGTTCCGGGTTTCCTGCCCTCCGAGGCGGGAATCTCGCCGCGAATCCTGCGATGTCGCGGTCCGGCGCGTTGCTGCTGCTTGTCCTGGGCGCATGATGTCGTGCGTGTTACTACTGCCGCTGGCGCTACTTCTTTTTGCGAGCCAAAACCGCTTTGACCTTTTCGATCACGTTCTTGGCGCGCATGCCGTACTTGTCCAACAAATCGTCCGGCGTACCCGACTCGGCGTACGTGTTCTCGATACCCAGGAATTCCATCACGCACGGGTTGGTTTCGCCAACCACCTGTGCGACGCGAACGCCCAGTCCCGCATCCACCAGATGCTCTTCCGCCACCACGATCGCGCCGGTTTCGCCCGCCGCCTTCGCAATGGCTTCACGATCGATGGGCTTCACCGTGTGCATGTCGATGACGCGTACGCTGATGCCTTCGTCGGCCAGGATGTCCGAAGCCTTCACGGCCTCGGTAACCAGCAGGCCGTTGGCGATCACCGTCACGTCGGTACCCGGCACCACTTCAATCGCCTTGCCGATTTCGAACTTCTGATCCGGCTTGTAGACCACGGCGCACTTGGCGCGGCCCGCGCGGATGAAGAAGGGACCCCAGGTGTGAGCCGCCTGCTTGACGAGTTCCTTCATCGAGATCTCGTCGCAAGGCGCAATCACCGTAAAGCCGGCCAGCGACGACGCCAGGCTGATGTCTTCAATCGACATCTGCGACGGACCGTCTTCGCCGATCGAAATTCCGCTATGGGTGCCGACCGCTTTCAGGTTGGTACGGCCGTACGCCGCCGTCACGCGCAGCTGCTCAAAGCCCTTGTTCAGCAGGAACGCCGAAAAACTGGAGACAAACGGAACTTTACCCGCATGCGCAAGGCCCGCGCCGATCGCCACCATATTGGCTTCGGCGATGCCGCATTCAAAGAACCGGTCCTTGAATTCCTTGGCAAACAGGTGCGTATAGGTCGACTTCGAAAGATCCGCGTCACACACCACGACGTTGGGATTCTCGCGGCCCAACTCCACCAGAGCGTCGCCAAACGCCTCGCGCGTCGCGCGCCCCAATTTCAGTTCGTGTTTCGCCGTCGCCATTACTGCAATTCCTCCATTGCCTTCTTGTATTCGTCCGCGCTCGGCGCGACGCCGTGGAACTTCGGATTGTTTTCCATGAAGGAAACGCCCTTGCCCTTCACCGTTTCGGCGATGATGACGGTCGGCTTGATCTTGGTGGCGGCCGCTTCGGCAAACGCCGCCTGCAGTTCGGCGATGCTGTGCCCGTCCGGCTGAATCACGTGCCATCCGAACGCCCGCCATTTGTCGGCCAGCGGTTCCAGACCCATAATGTCTTTCACCCAGCCGTCCAACTGAATCTTGTTGTAGTCGACGATGCAGCAGACGTTATCCACATGGTGATACGCGCCGAACATCGCCGCTTCCCAAATCTGCCCTTCCTGAATTTCGCCGTCTCCCACCATCACGTAGGTGCGCGACGGACTGTTGTCGAGCTTGGCGGCAAGGCCCATGCCAAGCGCGAGCGACAAACCGAGTCCCAGCGAACCGGTTGACGCTTCGAGCGCCGGAATGAAGCGCATGTCGGGATGTCCCTGATAGATGGACCCCATTTCGCGGAGGGTGTTCAGCTGATCTTTCGGCGTATACCCGCATTCGGCGAGCACCGCATACAAGACCGGGGCGGCATGGCCCTTGGAAAGAATGAACCGGTCGCGGTCCTTCCAATCGGGCTGCTCAGGCCTGTGATTCATGACGTCGAAGTACAACGTCACAAGCGTTTCCACCGCGGAGAGGGAACCACCGGGGTGCCCCGATTTGGCGTGGTAGATCATCTCGATGATCGATCTCCGCACGCTCTTACAAATTGCTTCTAATTCAGCAACGTTGGAAGTTTTTTGCATGCTGTTCTTAACTACTCTAGCGCAAGTCAGCCCATGCAATAGACAAACGCCGCGAACGGCGTTTCCCACCGTTCGCGGCGTTTGTTTCCACAGAAATTACACAGGGCGAAAGTTAGCGGCGCCAGTACCCGCCGTAGTAACCTCCGCGGTTGTAGCGCGGGGCCACCCAATATGCCCTCGGATGCGGGCGTGCGGCCCAATATCCGGGACGCCACGCATACCCGCCTCGTGGCGCGTAATTGTAGTAGCCGTCGATCCACACATAGCCCGGTCCCGGCATCGGCGGGCGCTGGTACACATCGTAGCCGCCATACCCGCCGCCGTAACCGTATGCGCCATAGCCGCCGTAATAGCCGGGCGACGGCGGAGGTGGCGGCGCGTACACGGGGGCCGGAGCGCTACGCCCCCAAGTGCCGCCAATGTAAAATCCACCGCCCTGTGCGAACATCGGCGCGCTGGCCGCCAACAACAGTCCGGTGAGCAATACCTTTTTCATGATTCGCTTGTCCTCCCTTTCGACGCTCTATAACAATGCAAGATCCGTGCCAAATCCTATTGCGTTGATTTTGCGGGGCTTTGCAGACCACCGGCGGATGGAATCGCAAAGAATCCACCACCGGGCTGGTGCATTTCCACCGTTTCGCCGATTTCCGGCGTCGAGCCGCTGCGGTCGCTCGCCGAATTGTTTCGACGGGGTGAATGCTGGTGTGTGGGGAAGTTGGCGGCACACTCAGGTGGCGTTACGCTGCGGTCACCTGGGGTGAGATGGGGGCCAGCGAAGAGAATCGCCGGTGAGGTGACGCTTGTTGTGGAAGGTCGTGAACTGTGCCGAGTCTGGTCCGGCGTTGTGTGGACGGGTGGAAAAAGAAGCAGGCGGACGGTGTTCCCGCCCGCCTGCCCTGGTGAGCATCGGCGCTTAACGACGCCAATACCCGCCGACGTAACCGCCACGGTCGTACCGCGGTGCGACCCACATCGCTCGCGGATCGGGACGTGCCGCCCAGTATCCGGGCCGCCACATATAGCCGCGAGGTCCGTAATCGTAGTAGCCGTCGACCCACACGTAACCCGGGCGCGGCATCGGAGGCCGCACATAGGCCATGCGGGGCGGCGGAGGCGGCGCGCTATACACGCGAACCGGAGCCGGACGCCGGTTGCCCCAGCTTCCGCCGATGTAAAAACTCGTGCCGGCAAATGCCACTGAGCTCGCCAACAGCAGTCCAGCTAAGAACATCTTTTTCATGGGTGTCTGATCTCCTTTCGACTACGCCCTTCTACAATGCAAACGCCGTGCCATACCGCATCGTGTTGATTTTTGGCGATTTCCCAATATTCGCGCCGTTCTGGCCGCGGACTATGCACCACCGGACCGGTGCTTTTGAGCCAAGTTAGACTTGAACAATGCCCTTCGTGCTGGCTCTCGACCAAGGCACCACGAGTTCCCGTGCCATCCTCTTCAATGCCGCTGGTGAAATCGTCTCCGTCGCCCAAAAGGAGTTCCGGCAGATCTTTCCGCAACCGGGTTGGGTGGAACACGATGCCGTCGAAATCTGGGCCTCGCAAAGCGGTGTCGTAACCGAAGCCCTTGCCACTGCTGGCGTTTCGTTTTCGGACATCGCCGCCATCGGCATCACCAACCAGCGCGAAACCACCGTCGTTTGGGATCGCGACACCGGCAAGCCCATCCACAACGCGATCGTCTGGCAGGACCGCCGTACGGCCGCCTTCTGCGACGAACTCAAACGCAACGGGCATGAACCGCTCATTCAACAGCGCACCGGCCTGCTGATCGACGCTTATTTTTCCGGCTCCAAGATCGCCTGGATTCTGGATCACGTTGAAGGCGCGCGCGCCAAGGCCGAAGCCGGCAAACTCGCCTTTGGAACCGTCGATTCCTGGCTCATCTGGAACCTTACGCAAGGCGCCGTGCACGTCACCGACGTCAGCAACGCCTCACGCACCATGCTCTTCAACATCCGAACCGGGAGGTGGGATGCGGACCTGCTGAAGCTCTTCAACGTCCCGCAGTCGATGCTGCCCGAGGTCCGCTCGTCCAGCGAAGTCTACGGCAAGACCGACCAAGGCGTCGCCATCGCGGGCATCGCCGGGGACCAGCAGGCCGCGCTCTTCGGACAGATGTGTTTGAAGCCCGGCATGGCCAAGAACACCTACGGCACCGGCTGCTTCATGCTGCAGAACACGGGAACCACGCCGGTCCCGTCGCGACATAAACTGCTGACCACGGCCGCCTGGAAACTCGGCGCCAAGGGGACCACCGAGTACGCGCTGGAGGGCTCCATCTTTATCGGTGGCGCAGTGGTCCAGTGGCTGCGCGACGGACTGGGCCTGATTCGCAAAGCCTCCGAAGTGCAGGCCCTCGCCGAGTCGGTACCGGATAACGGCGGTGTCTATCTCGTGCCCGCCTTTGCCGGACTCGGCGCGCCGCACTGGGACCAGTACGCCCGCGGCACCATTACCGGCATCACTCGCGGCACCACCTCCGGCCATATCGCACGCGCTGCCCTCGAAGGCATCGCCTATCAGGTGGCGGACCTTTTGGACGGCATGCACTCGGACTCCGGCATCGCCCTGAGCGAACTTCGCGTTGACGGTGGCGCGTCCGCCAATGACATGCTGATGCAGTTCCAGGCCGACGTCCTGCAGGTTCCCGTTGTCCGGCCGAAGATCACCGAAACCACCGCTCTTGGCGCTGCGTACCTTGCGGGACTCGCTGTGGGCTTTTGGTCCGACGTATCGGTGACCGCCTCGCAATGGCAGGTGGACAAGCGGTTCGAACCACGCATGGAACCGGGCAAGGCGGCGAACCTGCGCGACCGTTGGAGCGAAGCCGTGGGCCGTAGCAGAGGCTGGGAACTACCAGGGTGAAGCGCGAGGACATGCTCGCCCGGCTGAAGGACCGGGGTTCGAAGCCGTGGGACATGCTGATCGTCGGCGGCGGCGCCACCGGTGTGGGCGTGGCTTTGGATGCCGCTTCGCGCGGCTACGACGTCGTCCTCGTCGAACAGGCGGACTTCGGCAAGGGTACGTCCAGCCGCAGCACCAAGCTTGCCCACGGCGGTGTTCGTTACCTCGAGCAGGGCAACATCTCGCTGGTGATGGAAGCGTTGAAGGAACGCGGCCTCATGCGGCAGAATGCCCCGCATCTGGTGCACGACCTCGCCTTCGTGGTCCCGAACTACGAATGGTGGGAGGCTCCGTTTTACGGCGTCGGTCTCAAGGTCTACAATCTGCTGGCTGGCAAGTACGGCTTCGGTCCTTCGACGATCCTGTCGCGGGACGAGACGCTGGAACGCCTGCCCACGATCAAGACGGACGGCCTGCGCGGTGGCATCGTGTATTACGACGGACAGTTCGACGACGCCCGCCTGCTGGTCAACATCGCCGAAACGGCCGCCGAACAGGGCGCGGCGCTCGTTAACTATATGCGCGTCGAAAGCCTGATCAAACAAGGCTCCGAACTCGCCGGCGCCATCGCTCGCGACCTCGAGTCGGGCGTCGAACATGAGATCCGCGCCAAGGTGATCGTG
>JAFDVT010000774.1 GCA_018268875.1 Acidobacteriota bacterium | reverse complement strand
CAAGGACAGCTACATGTGGGCGTCGGTGCAGACCGTTCGCGGCTGTTCCAAACACTGTTCGTTCTGCTCGGTATGGCGCACGGACGGCCAAAAGCCGCGCCAGCGTCCGTACGACAACGTCATTCAGGAAGTGGTGGAATTGCGCCGCCAGGGCTTCCGCTTCATCGCGCTCGCCGACGACAATTTTTACCCGGTGTCGCTGAACGATATCCGGTTGGCCGAACGCCAGGGCAACCAGGCCCGCATCGACCAGTTGAAGGCGATTCGCGCGGATCGTTTCATGCTGATGGAACGTCTTGCGGAGCTGCCCAAGGACCTGGTGTTCTTCACCCAGATCACCATGGAATCGGCGGAAGACGCGGCGTTTTTGGATGCCATGAGAAAGGCGCACAGTCTGGGCGCGCTGGTGGGCATCGAAGCGGTGACGCCCGAAGGATTGAAAGCCGTATACAAGGACTTCAACCTCGCAGGCGACGCGCTGATCGAGCGTCTGCAGACGTTCCGCAAGCACGGGATTCACATTTTGGGGTCGTTTATTTTCGGGTTGCCGACCGACCGCGAAGGTACGTTCGAAGCCACCTGCGACCTGGCCGAAAAAGCCAACCTGACGTTCGCACAGTTCGTGATGTTGACGCCGTTCTGCGGCACTGTGGACTTCGAGCGCTGGGAGAAATCGTTTGGCGGGAACATCCCGATGGTGGAAGGCGTGCCGATCACGAGGTACTGGCTGATTCCGCCGGAAAAACGCCCCAAGATGTTCATGCCGCATCCGACGATGGGTTCGGACGAGATGCGCGAGCGCACGCAGGGCGTGTGGGATCGTTTTTATAATTTCCGGAATATCTGGAAGCGTTCGGCCTGCACGCCGAACCTGAAGGCGCGCCTAGCGTTCATTCTGATTTCCAAGCTCTACCGGCAGATGTACGCCAGCACCGGTATCGCCACCGACAGCGCTCGCCGAAACCGCGCCAATCAGTGGGCGCGCCTGATCGCCAAGCATTGCCGGAAACTGTTCCAGGCCAAGCCGATGCCCGGGCTTGTGGCGCCGGTGCGTCCGGCCGAGGTGCCGGCGGCGGCGGCGTTGCCGGAGCTGGTCCGCATCGAAGGGGCGTAAGCCACCCCAATAAAGAACGCCGTGTCCTGCAGAGATTGCTGCGGGACACGGCGTTTCCTATTTACGCAAAGTTCTTGCCTATTCGAGTTCCAGCGGACCCAACTGTACATCCAGCCGGTACAGAGCGTTGTTCGTAGCCACGATCATCGCTCGTGACGGCGAAAAGGCCAGTCCTACGATGTTGGGGCCCGATACGAACAATTCGGCCTTGCGGCCTTCGTCGATCCTGACAATACCCCGGCTTCCACCGAACGACGCCGCTACGTACAGATTGCCTTCGCTGTCGAATGCCAGGCCCTGCGGGCGGCCAAGGCCTCGATAGTACATCTCGACCTCGCCTGAGGGCGATATGCGGTGCACGCAATCGAAGCTCGACGTCGTTGGGCCTGTCACGTACAAGTAACCGTCCGCGCCGAAGGCGAGGTGGTACGCCGCGATCGACTGCTCCATCGTTGCGAAGACGAAGATCTGGCGGTCCGGTGAGACTTTGAAGATCGTTCCCGAACGGTCGCCGACGTAGAGATTGCCCGCGCCATCGAAGCAGATGCCCGTCGCCACGCCCATGCCTTCGACAAAGGTGTTCATGCTGCCGCTGGGCGAGACCTGGTAGACCACGCCGTCGTAGCGGCTGGAAACATACAGCAGTCCGTCGCGATCGACCGCGAGTCCTGTGGCGTTCATCAGGTCCGCGACGTGGGGCTTTACCGAATAGTTGAGATCGATCGAATACACCGCTACGGGCGTCTTCTGGCCGCGCGAACCGCTCATCGTCGAATAGATGTAGCCGCGCTGGTCGACGGCCGGGTTCGCCACCGGATGAATCCCTTCGGCGATCTGGATGCCGATGCCGCAAAAATACGGCTCGCTCGACGCGCCGACGCGGTTGTCCACCACCAGTTCGCCAACCGTCGTACCTTCGGAAACACGCGCGACGAGGTACGATTCCGAACCCACCACCAGGTGCGCCGTCTGATCCCCAATCAGGACTTCAGGGCGTTCGGAACGCGCCGTGAGGTGCGAACCTCGCACATGGAACTCGCCGCCGGGAATGCAGGCGGGCGGTTCGACAACGCGGATCAAAGGACGGGAAGCAGCCATGATGATTTACGAAAACAATTCCTATATAAGATTGAACCACCCCAGCCCATAGAGCACCAAGGCGCCGTACACGCCGGCCATCACGTCGTCGGCCATGATGCCCACGCCGCCGGGCAGCGCTTCCAACTGGCGCACCGGCCACGGCTTTAGGATGTCGAACAGGCGGAACAACACAAACGCCGCGAGCCACGCCTTCCAGGACCCAACCGCCGTCATTCCGGCGAGCGTTACCCATTGGCCCGACACTTCGTCGACGACGACAATTTGCGGGTCCTTCAAGCCGCGGGCCTCAGCGGTCGCGGAAGCGGCCCAGATGCCGGGAAACAGGATCAGAAAGCCCAGAATCGCGAACAAAAACGGGCTTGCGCCGTAGTAGGTGCAGGCGATGTAGGCGGGAATGATCGCGCCCAGCGAACCGAATGTGCCAGGGCCGAACGGCGCGTAACCGCAGCCGAACCAGGTGGCCACCAGTTCCGCGATTTTGTTCATACTTCTTCAGCCGTGTCGACAGCCGTTTCCAGAATGTCTTCCGGCTTCATCGGCGACGAGATGACGTACTTTCCGCTGGCCCAGTTGCCGAGGTCGATGGTCTTGCAGCGCTGGCTGCAAAACGGCATGAACGGATCGGTGAGTTCCACTTTCTTCTTGCAGATGGGGCAGTTCATAACCACAAACCTTAGCGGCTGAGCGGAACCGAAGCTTCGCGATGCAGGGGCAGAATCTGAATCAGGCCGCCGGTTGCGCGCTGCGGCGTATAACCGGGTTCGCTGCCGTCCACAAGTTCGCCAACCAAGTCGTAGTCGTGCGCCTCGGTGATGCGAATTTTACGGATTTCCCCGGTTTTTGGCGCCGCGGGACCAAAATCGTTGATGTACACCACGCCGTCGATTTCGGGCGCCTGCGATTGCAGACGGCCCTGCCACAGCAGTTCCGTATCCGCCGAAGGACCTTCCACCAACACCGGCAGTTCCTGCCCGATCAGCAGTTTATTGCGCTTCTTCGAAATTTTCCGCTGGATCGACATCAGGCGGCGCTTGCGGTTGTAAATCGTCTTCGCATCCACCTTGCCATCGAGCGCGTAACTGGCGCTGGTGTCCTCATCGGAGTACGAAAACACGCCCAAACGATCGAACTGCGCGGCTTCGGTGAACTGGCATAGCTCGTCGAAATCCTTGTCCGTCTCGCCGGGGAATCCGACGATCATGCTGGTCCGGATGGTGACGCCGGGGATCGTTTTGCGGATCTTTTCGAGGATTTTCAGGAAGAAATCGCCATTGGACCCGCGCTTCATCCGCTTCAACACGTTGCCGGACGCATGCTGCAAGGGCATGTCGATGTACTTCACCAGATCACGATGCTGGGCGATGGTTTCGAGCAGCTTCGGCGTGATGCGGTTGGGATAACAGTACAGGAACCGCACCCATTTCGGGATCTCCGTCTCGATGCTTGCGAGGCCGGCCATCAGCGTCGCCAGGCCGTCGCGAATGCCGAGGTCTTCGCCATACGCGGTGGTGTCCTGGCCGATCAGATTGATCTCGCGCACGCCCTGTTGGCGGAACATGCGTTCCGCTTCGGCCATGACGGATTCATAGCGGCGGCTGCGCATCTTGCCGCGGTACTGCGGGATGACGCAGAAGGTACACGGATGGTCGCAACCTTCGGAAATCTTGATGTAGGCGAACTGCCGCGGCGTGGTGAACACGCGCGGCGTCATGTCGTGATAGAGGTACGGGTCGGACGCGATTTCCGGGGCCTTCGCGTTGCTGTTCACGATGCCGACAATGCGATCGAGCTCGTTGGTGCCGATCAGCGCGTCGACTTCCGGCAGCTGGTCCTGAATCTGATCGCGGTACCGCTCCACCATGCAACCGGCGACGATCAGCTTTTGGGCCTTGCCGGTTTCTTTAAAGCGGCCCATCTCGATGATGGTGTCGATCGACTCCTGCTTGGCGGGGTCGATGAAACTGCAGGTGTTGACGACAATAACGTCCGCCTCGTCCGGAGACGCGGTAAGTTCGTGGCCACTTGCGGCAAGCTGGCCCATCATCACTTCCGTATCGACGAGGTTTTTCGGACAACCGAGGCTTACAAATCCGACTTTCAAGGGAGGAAATCCCAGGATACCAGACCGGGTGTTACAACCGGCGGATCTTGATGTTGCGGAACCAAACCGAGTCGTTGTGATGTTGC
The DNA here is from genome assembly GCA_018268875.1 of Acidobacteriota bacterium. GTDB lineage: Bacteria > Acidobacteriota > Terriglobia > Bryobacterales > Bryobacteraceae > F-183. Next base: position 347 of record JAFDVT010000774.1, on the reverse strand, counting down.
AGTCCGACGGGGCAATCCTTGTGCGGCTGATCGGCCAACTGCTTTTCGAGCCACGGGACATCCTTGTGCCAGCGCTTGGCGGCGGCGGCCTTGATGACGTCCGAAGTCAGCATCGCGTCGACGACCTTCTGGCCGTTCAGGTAATGTTCGACGTGGTCGCCACGAAGCACGACGCGCGACACGTTCCATTCGCCCACCGGCTTGATCTTCGGCTTGTCGGCCGGGATCATGCTGTAGATGCCGCCCGTCTGGTACAAAGGCCCGCGCAGCGCGTCCTTATGCGTGTCGTCGATCATCTGGTATTCGAAGCCGATGACGTATTCTTCGCCGCCCTGGGGACTCGGGTT
>JAFDVT010000773.1 GCA_018268875.1 Acidobacteriota bacterium | reverse complement strand
TCGCAACGGCGGCTACAGTGTGCGGCTTGTGCGTCCAGGCGGAACGCCATGCGTAGCGGAAAGACAAGGGCATAAATCACTTCGATGCACGCGACAGTCCGTTCGCCCACTCGACGGTCGCCTCGTACGCGCGAAGGCCCTGCGTCGCTCCGAACGAGGTCGCGCTCAAGGCTCCTGCCGCGTTCGCCAAGCGTCCCACTGCCGCGAGGTCGAGGCCGCCACGTTGCATCCCCGCCAGGAACCCGCCCACAAAGCTGTCGCCCGCGCCTGTCGTATCCTTCGCCTCGATGGTGAACCCCGGCGTCGCAACCGGCGGCTCGCCCTGCGCGAATGTGATCGATCCCGCGCCGCCGAGCTTTACCACCACATGCTTCGCCCCCGCGTCGCGAAATGCCGCAACCGCTTTTTCCGGGTCGGAAAATCCCGTCAGCAGGCGAATCTCATCCTCGTTGGCAAACAGCAGGTCGCAATGCGGCAGACACGGGGCTACCAGTTGCATCCACTCGCCCCGCGAATCCCATGCCGTATCCATCGACGTCGTCAGGCCCGCCTGCTTTGCGCAGGCCAGAGCCTTCGCCGTATGCGGCCGGAACGCGCGCAGTGCGAACGGATTCGCCAGATGGTAGTGCGAGCACCCCGCCAACTCAGCAGTCGTGAAACTGTCGAAATCCCCCAGGGCCACCAGGCTCGCGCCCGGCACATGCAGGAACCCGCGAGACCCTCCGGTACGCACCAGCGCGACGCTTGCCGCTGTCGCGTAGGCATCGGACACTGTCAGGCAATCGAGCAGCACGCCCGCGCTTTGCAGGCGGCCGCGAATCGCGTGCCCCGCCGCATCAGTGCCGCACATGCCTTTGAACCGCACGCGCCCGCCAAGGATGCCGATCGCATAGGACGTGCTCGCGCCGTTGCCGCCCAGGTACGGCTCGATATGTTCCACCCATTGGGTGCCGCTGTCGGGAATTCGGTCCGCCGGATACACCACCGTGTCCTGCACGAGGTTCCCGGTAACCAGGATCGTGCCCGGAATGCCAAACGGCAAGGCTACCGCACTCCGCCGCCGGCGATCGCGCGAACGAGTTCCATCTCAAGAGGCCATTCGCCATGCACCGTGCTGCCTTCGGTGCGGAACGTACCGTTGATCAACAGCGTGGCCAAGTCCGCGGGACCCGGGGATTGCCTTTCCCGATCCAGCAGTTTCTTCAGCAGCGAGGTCGCTTCTTCGAGGTCGCGCCGGATCTTTTCGGAATCCGAACCGTTGTTGCAGACGGCGGTTAGCTTCAACGCCATGCGATTGCCTGCCGCGGGCACGATGCTGAAAAAGGTATCGTTGGCCGGCGCCAGCGCCGTCGCGAAAATCCGGCTTCCGGTCGGAATCGCCGATGGATCTTTCCACGATGAGCCGGGCACGCGAATCCAGATGGCCGCCGAACCCACCGGCCACGCTTCCACGACCTTCAGGTTGCGTTCCTGCTGTGGTGTGCCGATTCCATACGCGCCGCCGGGCGGACTCGACGAGATGGCCAACGCCGACGAATGCATCGGGTAAAACGACAGCGTGTTTTCGGAAAAGTCGTTGCCGCTCTTGACCTCGCAGAAGGCGTTCTTACACGTCCCGCCGCTGTGCATGGCATAGTTCCGGATCTTGCCCCAGTCGAACCGTCCCACCGCCACCGCGTGACGGGACTTGCCCTGCAGCGACAGTGCGATGCGGTCGAGATCGGTGCGGTAGTCGAACCCCGACTCCGCGATGAACTTCCGGTAATCGTCGTCCTCGACGGCCTTCGATCCGGCCAGCACTTCGAGCAACCCGTACTGGCGCAGCGCGCGCAAATCCAGGAACAGGACGATCGAGTCCTGCACCGGCAGCGACGCCGCCATCCGTTCCGGATTCCAGGGATTGCTGTTCCTGTACCGGAATAAACCATAAATCGCCGCGCCGCAAACGGCAACCAGCAAACAGGCGCTAAGCCAGGGCTTGGCGGAAAACCTCACCACTACAGTCTATTACGAACCAATGAGTTCGCTACACTGGGTTCACTCGCTTCCAAAGTTACTCATGTTGCAACCTTTTCCGGCGCGTGTCCAGGCCGCAATCTACCTGCTTACGGGCGTCGCCCTTGTCTCGGTCTTGTCCTTCCTTCTTGACGCGATTTCCTTCTCGAATCGCGCCGATCCAGCCACTTATGGTGCGGGAGGTTACATGCGGCGCTACGAAGCGCTCCGCAGCCAACTCCCTCCTGGCATCAAAACTATGGGCTATATCACGGACATGGAGAAGGATCCCGGCGAAGTAGAGTTCCATCTCACACAGTACGCCTTCGCTCCGGCGATCCTTGAAAAAGGACCCGGCACCGCCCGCTACGCGATCGGCAACATGGTGAAGGACCCCACTGCGGAGTTCATGGAAAAGCAAGGCGTTACGGCGGTAAAGATGTTTCCCAACGGCGTCGTCCTGTTCGAACGGAAGGCAAAACACTAGCCATGGTTGCCGCTGCGATCCTGATTTCGATTCTGACGGGATTCTTGTTGATTCGCGCGATCTGGCCGGCGGAAGCGCCTTTCGGTTGGGACGCGCGAGGCGACTGGTTCCGCCTTGGCGCGGGCGCGATGCTCGGCACGGGCCTTACGTCGATTCCAGCGTTCTGGATGCCGTCCTCGATTGCTGTCGATCTGGCGATGCTCGCGCTGGCTGTTTTACTGTTCCTGATGTTTGGGCGCCGCGCCGCCTCGCAGCCTATCGAGCCCGCCAGCGAGACGCCCAAAGGACTCCTGTGGGCGATGCTGGCCATTTTCGCGATCTTCGTCGTCGCCTACATCACAATGGCGCAGCCGAACCCGTACGGCGAACTCGATAGCTGGCGCGTCTGGAACTTCCGTGCTCGCTTTCTCTTCCGTGGCGGGACCCTGGCGGAACTCGCCAATCCATTGCTGCAGTACACGCATCCCGAATTGCCGTATCTGGTGACGGCCAGCGTACTGCGCACCTGGCGCTGGGCCGGCGCCGAATCGCCGCTCGGGCCGATGCTGCTTTCGGGGCTCTATGGATTCTCGTTGATCGCCGTGTTGTTCGGCGCCATCCGCGCCCTGCGAGGCCAAACGCAATCGTTGCTGATGCTGGCCGCGATCCTTGCTTCCACCGCCGTCACTGGCAATGCCGCCAGCCAATTTGCGGACGTACCGTTCGCCGCGCTGCTCGCGACCTCGTTCGCATCGCTTGTCCTCGCGTGGAACCTCGGGGAACCACGCCTGTATTGGCTCGCCGGGCTCGCCGCGGGACTCCTCCCATGGACCAAGAACGAGGGCTGGTTTTACGCCATCCCGCTGCTTGCCGTCGCGATCTGGAAAGGCGGCCTCGCGGGTGGACTGCGAGGCATTCTGGGCGCGATCCCAGGCCTCGCCGCCGCGGCTTATTTTCTGCTCACCGTCGCACCGTCAACGCCTGGTACGCAGGCTGGCTTCCCGGCGCTTGCTGGAGCCATGGTGTCCCGCTTGTTGAGCCCCAACCTGTTTGGCTGGGTGATCACCCCGGTCATCACGCTCGCCATTTACTCGTATTTCATGCGCTTCCGCCGCAACCGTGGCGAACTTCGGAACGCCGAATGGATCACCGCCGCTTTGCTGTTTGCGGGAGGCGTCGCGTCGATCCTGTATCGCGACGACAACCCCGGCGATTCGGCGGCGTTCCGCATCCTGCTGCACCTTTGGCCGGTGATTTTGACGGTGTTATTTGTCGAGTATCCAACGCCGGAAGAACTGACTCCGCAAGGCGTCAAAACGGCCAAGCTACGGAAATAAGACCCGGGCGCCGGTCTGCGACGTAAACATGCAAGCGGCGTTGTGTCCGCATCGCGGCACCACGACAATCTGATGCCCAGCCTGGAACTCGGCCCGCATGTAGTTCCAGAAGATCAAGCCGCGTTCGCGCCGGTTCGGGCCTTGCGCCTGCGCGGCGCAACTCTTGTCCAAGTCCGAATCCTGCAGCGTATCGAGGTCGCCCAGCAGGTAGGTGACGTCGCGTTTGACGTACTGCCGCCGGATCGTCCCCACCGTCAGCGTCGCAATGTAACCGCTCAGTCCTTCGAGCCCATAGCGGTACTTGTTATAACCGCTGCAATTGTTGCGATCCCAATACGGTCCAAACCCGCCCGTGCAGATCCCATCCTGCGTGCAGGAAGCTTCCGGCCGGAGGCGCGCATCGTTCAGATAGACATACGACGACGGGTTCGCCACCACGTAGCGCACCGGAATGTGAAGCCGCGTTTCGGCGTGGTTCGCCGCCGCGTAACGCTGCACAAACTGGCCTCCGCCCGAATGCCCCGCGACCACGATCGACTTTAGATTCGGAAAGCGCTGCCGGTCGCCCAGCAATTGCAGGATGCGATCCACCGCGTCGAATGACGTCGCCTTGAGCTCGCTATTCACCGCCGCGAAACCGGCATTCCAAGCCTGGCAGCCGAACACCAGTTCGCCGTCTTCGACCGTGTCCCGGCACAGCGACCCGTCGATTCCTTTGAAGCTCGGCGCGACAATCACCGTGTCCAGCAATTGTCCTTGGGAGGCCGCGGCCGCCAGCGCCGTACCGAAATAGCCGTCGCCATTGCGTTGCGCCCCGTGCACCATCACCAGAGCCCGGCGCGGCGCCTGTGCCGCCACCGGCGCACCGGCCGAAGGAACGTTCAACCCGTCGCCGCGCAGCGGGTGCGTACTGAAAATGCGAATCCAGCCGTCTTTCACCGGCAGGCGTTCGACGCAATTGTCATTGGGAGTGAGGCAGGGAAGCGCCTCGGCGGCGGCGAGCGTCTGGGTGCCCGCAACAGTGAAGGCCCAAAACAGCAACCCAAAACGCATGACATCCCGAATCCCCATTCAGATGCCTGGGATTGTATCATCCCTCGTCGCGAGGCATGAGTTCGGACGGTTCGATGTGCACCAGAACGTCGTTGATCTTGGGGATCTGCGCGCGAATGGCGTCTTTCACCGCGTGGGCGATCCTGTGCCCGTCGCGTACGCTCAGGTCGCCGTCCACCAGCACGTGCAGATCGACAAAGTATTCGAGGCCCATCTTGCGGGCGCGGCAGAGGTGCAAACCCTCGACGTCCGGCGTGGCCATCGCGATCTTCCGCACTTGCTGTTCGATTTCGGCCGGCGGGGCGGCATCGGTAAGTTCCGCCAGCGCCTTGCGCAGGAACCCGAACGCGTTGATCAGAATGATCGGCACCGAAACCAGCGCGGCGATTTCGTCGGCAATGCGCCATGCCGGGCCTCCGGTCAAAGCCATCGTGATTCCGATAAACGCCAGCGCGGACGTGATCGCGTCGCTCCGGTGGTGCCACGCGTCGGACTCTACGGCTGTGCTCTCAATCTCTGCGGCGACCCGGTTCACGTGGCGGAACAGCGTTTCCTTGGCCAGAATCACCAGCGCCAGAACCACCAGCGTGTATGGCTCGGGCGGCGGATGCGGCACCAGCAACTGCCGTACGCTTGTGACGGCGATGGCGATCGCGGCCGCCACCAGTCCCAGCGACACGATGGTCGCCGCCAGCGGTTCCGCCTTGCCGTGTCCGTAAGGATGGTTCGCGTCGGGCGGACGCATCGCCACGCGCAGGCCGAAGTACACCACCAGCGACGTCATCGAATCGGTTAGAGATTCGATCGCGTCGGCGATCAACGCAGAGGAATTGCCGAGAAAGCCGGCTGCGCCCTTCACCATCGCGAGCGCGACGTTGACGGCAACCCCGATGACGGTGGCGCGAAGACCTTGCTGAGTGCTGACGCTCACAAATCGCTACCGCGCCGGCACGAATTTGAAGTCCGAAATGGCGATCTCGTCACGGCCTTCGACAACAAATGCAAAGCGTCCATCGCCGAAATTGCGCGACGGGTCCACCC
>JAFDVT010000772.1 GCA_018268875.1 Acidobacteriota bacterium | reverse complement strand
GGCGATCCAATGGTTCTTGGCGGCGATATCGTTGCGGAACAGATAGGCGGAACCGTGGTTCGTGGTGATGAGCACGTCGAGGTCGCCGTCATGATCGATGTCGGCGTACGCGGCGCCTCGCGCAACGATGGGACGCTGAAAGTCCGCGCCCATTTGACGGGTGACATCGGCGAACTTGCTCTGCCCCAGGTTGCGGAACAACAGCGGGGATTGCTTGTACTGCACCTTGGGCTGCACCCGGCCGATCTCCTCGTCGATATGGCCGTTGGCCGCGAAGATGTCGAGCATACCGTCCAGGTCGTAGTCGAAGAAAAACACGCCGAACGCAAGGCTGAGCAGGCTGGCGCGGCCGACCGTCGAACGCGGCGCTTCGTCTACAAAAAGGCCGGTTCCTTCGTTGCGGTACAGGCCCAGCATCTGGTTCGAAAAGTTGCCGACCAAAAGATGGGCGCGGCCTGAGCGATCATAGTCGGCGGCATCGACACCCATCGCGCCGCGCGCCACGCCGTCTTCGCCAAACGCGACGCCGGACGCGACAGCCTCTTCGGTAAACGTACCGTTTTTGTTATTGCGATAGAGCTTGTTGGGCTGCGTGTCGTTGGCCAGGAACAGGTCGATCCAGCCGTCGCCGTTGGCGTCAAACGTGGCGATGCCCAGCGTCTTGCTGTTCGCGTCGCCGAGGCCCGCGGCCTTGGTTACATCGGCGAACTTGCCGCCGCCCAGGTTGCGGTAGAGCTTCGACGAATTGCCTTTGTACGATTCGGGCGTGCAGTACGATTTGGTGGATCCATCCATCGAACACCACAGGTCGCCCTTGGCAGACCACTGGACGTAGTTCGCGACGGCCAGATCGGCAAGCCCATCCTTGTCGTAGTCGAGAAAAGCGGCGCTGGTGGCGAACGCGGCGTTGGCAATGCCCGAAGCCTTGGTGACGTCGCGAAACTTGCCGCCCCCATCGTTGTGGAACAGGCGGTCGCCTTCAAGCGCCGTGATGTACACATCCTCGCGACCATCGTTGTCGTAGTCCGCCACAGCAACGCCCATCGCGTACATCTCGACATCGAGGCCGCTGCCACGCGTGATGTCGGTAAAGGTTCCGTTGCCGTTGTTGCGATAGAGCGCGCTCAGCGAACGGACCGGCTTGGGGGTCCAATTCTTGCTGTTCAACAGCAGGATGTCGGCCCATCCGTCGCCGTCGACATCCAGGAACGCGCAGCCCGAACCCATCGTTTCCGGCAGCCATTTCTTGCCCGCGCGGCCCGAATTGTGCGTGAACTTGATGCCCGCCGCGGCGGTGATGTCCTTGAACTGCGCACATGCCACCGCGCACATGGCAATTGCGGTCAAAACGGTTCGTGTCATTTCTTCCAGGCGTTTTCGTGATCGTGAATGGTCTGGCGTTCGTTGTTGTCCTCAAAGCTCAGCGACCTGGGCCGGGCCGTGATCGCCTGCGCGGATTCGTCGGCCTTGAAGCGGCGGAACAGCTTTTCTTCGCGCGCCGCTTTGTCCGCTTCGCCCATCCCGCGATACGCCAGCATCAGCGTGTAATGGGCCTGCAAATCCTCGGGGTCGACGGAAAGAACGCGCTGCAGAGCCGTCACCGCCTCGGCATACTTGCGCTGCAGGAACAGCACGCGCCCAATCTGGTTGAGCACCACGCGATCGCGCGGAAACATCGAGGTACAGGTCTGCAGGCTCTTCAGCGCGGCATCGTAATCGCCGTCCGCTTTCTCGATCATGGCCTTGAAGAAGTAAATGCGGCCCAGCTTGGGATTCAACTCCAGCGCCTTTTCGATGTACGGCTTGGCCGCCTCGGTCTCGCCTTCCTGAATCAACGCCCGCGCGACGTTCAGCCAACCGTCCGGGTACTTGGGCTCGGCTTCGGTGACCTTCTTGAAAGCGTACTCGGCGCCCTTCAGGTCGCCTTGCAGCAGCATGCCGATGCCCCAGTCGTTCCAACGTTCGCGATCGGTGATGTGCGGCGGCTTGGGAGTCCAGTTGGTTGGCGCGGGTCCTAAGTTCAACTGCGCCGTCTTCATCGCCAGCGTCACGATCGGGACATCGGGGATGCGTCCCTTGATCTTGCCGGAAACATTGGCCGGGATGTTCGCGGGACTGAAGTCCCACTCGCGGCTGTCGTGATCGATGGACACAAGCTTCGGGTCCTGCCCCGGCTTTGGTTTGCCGGCGTAGGAATACTGCGTGTAATAGTGCGAAAACTTGCGATAGTTCAACTTCGCGGTCAGCGTGATCGGACCCTTCGCGTCTTTCGGAATGTCGACGCGATAGTGAACCGTGTCCGCCGCGCCGGGAGGGATCAGGCGAACATACAACAGGCTTCGTGTTTGAAACGCATTGCGCTTGTTGATCATGTTGCCTTCGCCGTCCAACTGGTACGAACGGTAAAAATGCGCACCCTTTTCCACGGGACCTTTGCCGTCATCCTCGGCGTAACCGCTCCAAAAGATGACCTTGCCGTCAGCGTCTTTGCCTTGCAATTCGGTCCAGACGTCAAAGCCGTCCACCGTACCACCTGGGAAAAAATGGCCGATTTTGCGCGTACGAACCACGGCATCGACGCGAACGCTGGTACCCGGCTGGAACGTTACGCCCGCTCGATCCAGGGGCGCGGCCACATCGCCGACCTCGCGAATCAGCACTTGCCCCTGTTGTTCCGCCTCTTCGCCGACAGCCATCGAAGAAGCCAAAGCTGGTGCGTTCTCGCCCGCGCCACGACGCTTCATCAACGTCTGTCCTTTTTCTTCATGGATCGGCGACACGGCAAAAATGTCCACGGTAATGAAGCCCGATTTGAGAAACGCTTCGACCGCGCTCAACTGCTTGGCGTCTTCGTTGGCGACCGCCACGGCTGTGTTCGCCGCCGCAAAGCGATGGTCATGCACCATGCCGTTGCGATTGCCGGGGTCGCGCGACGGCACCATCTTCAT
>JAFDVT010000771.1 GCA_018268875.1 Acidobacteriota bacterium | reverse complement strand
GGGTACGATGATGCGGCGAAAGATCTGCAGCTTGCTTGCGCCCAGGATGGACGCCGCTTCTTCGACGCTGGGATCCAGATCCTCAATGGCCGGCTGCATGGTTCGCACGACGAACGGAAGCCCGATGAAGGTCAACGCGACGATGATGCCAAGAGGCGTGAACGCGACCGGAATACCGATCGCCGCCAGCTTGGATCCCAGGATGCCATTCTTGGCATACACAGCCGTCAGCGCGATGCCGGAGACCGCGGTGGGCAAAGCGAACGGCAGGTCCACCACGGCATCCAGAAGCTTGCGGCCGGGGAACTCGACGCGGATCAGCGTCCACGCGACGATGGGTCCGGCGATGGCATTGATGATCGCGGCGGCGAGCGAGCAGAACAGCGTGACGCGATAGGACGCCATGGCGCGCGGATCGAAGGCAACGGCGATGAATTCCTGCCAGTTCAACGATGCCGCGCGAAAGAACAGCAGGCTAAGCGGAATCAGCACTAGCGCGCTGAGCCAAAGCACGGTGAATCCAAAGGTGAGCCCGAAGCCGGGCAGTACGCCAACCCGCTTCATGACGACGCGCCGGGTTTGTAGATCCGGTCGAACACTCCGTTGTCGTTGAAATGTTTTTCCTGCGCGGCGGTCCAGCCTCCCGCGACGTCCTGGATGGTGGCCAATTGCATTTCGGGCAGGTTCGCGGCGGCGCCTTTGACGGGACGGAAATAATGCTTGGCGGCGAGCGCCTGACCAGCGTCCGAGTACAGATACTCGAGGTACGCCTGCGCGATGTCGCGCGTGCCTCGGCTGTCCACCATAACGTCGACCACCGCTACCGGAGGTTCAGCCTTGATCGACAACGACGGAACGACAATTTCCAGGCCTTCCGGCGCAAACTCGCGCTTGGCGAGGTAAGCTTCGTTTTCCCAGCACAGCAGAACGTCGCCGAGCTTGCGCTGCACGAACGATGTGGTCGCGCCGCGAGCCCCCGAATCGAGCACGGGTACGTTGCGGAACAGCGCGCCGATGAATTCCGTGGCCTTGGCCTCGTCGTTGTTGCCCGACTGCTGCAGCGCGTACGCCCAAGCCGCGAGGTAGTTCCAACGTGCGCCGCCAGAGGTCTTCGGATTGGGCGTGATCACCTGAACACCGGGCTGCACAAGGTCGCCCCAATCCTTGATGTTCCGAGGATTGCCTTTGCGAACCATCATCACGATCGACGACGTGTAAGGGCAGCTATTGTTGGGCAGGCGCTGCTGCCAGTTGGCGGGCAGCAGACGGCCTTTCTTGGCGATGGCGTCAATGTCGTACGCCAGGGCCAGCGTGACAACGTCCGCCTCAAGACCATCGATCACGGAACGAGCCTGTTTGCCGGACCCGCCATGCGACTGCTCGATCTCCACCGGCTTGCCCCACTTCGCCAGGAACGCCTTGTTGAATTCCTGGTAGAACTCACGCGTCGGATCGTAGGAGACGTTGCGCAACGAAGGTACGCCGCTATTGCCGCCACATGCGGATAAGAAGCCTGCCGCGCTGGAAAACAGCGCTTGTCGACGCGTCAACTTCACTTCGGTTGTGCAACGACGCGGAGGTATGGCTTGATGGTCTTGAAGCCCTGCGGATACTTGGCGCGCGCTTCCTCGTCCGACACGCCGGGCACGATGATGACGTCGTCGCCGGGGTTCCAATTGCACGGCGTGGCGACCTTGTGAACAGCCGTCAACTGCATGGAATCGAGCACGCGAAGGATCTCGTGGAAGTTGCGGCCCGTGGTCATCGGATACATCAGCATCAGCTTGATGCGCTTGTCGGGACCAATGATAAACACGGTGCGGACGGTCGCGTTGGTCGCGGCGGTGCGCCCTTCGGACGTCTCGCCGGCGTCGGCGGGCAGCATGTTGTAAAGCTTGGCGACGTTCAGGTTGGGGTCGCCGATCATCGGGTAATTCACCTTGTGACCCTGCGTTTCCTCGATGTCGTCGGCCCACTTGCCGTGGCTCGACACCGGGTCGACGCTGAGCCCGATCACCTTGCAATTGCGCTGCGCGAACTCACCTTCGATGCCCGCGACAAATCCCAACTCGGTGGTGCAGACGGGCGTGAAGTCCTTGGGATGCGAGAACAGGATCGCCCAACCGTCGCCGATCCATTCGTGAAAATGGATGGTTCCATGCGTGGTTTCAGCCGTAAAGTCCGGCGCAACGTCGTTGATTCGGAGGCTCATATGCTTTTGAGGGCAATCGTAACATAGTCGATCAAATTAACGGTAAATCCGCCCAGGCGAAACGCCCGTTCCATCGCCGCCGTCGCATTGTTAGACTCGCAATTAAGATGCAGCTCCGTTTTGCACTGATCGTACTCCCTGCCGCCATGTTTGCACAGGACGTGGACTATGTTCGCGACGTACAGCCTGTGTTGAAACGAAACTGTTACGCCTGCCATGGGCCGGGGATGCAGCAGAGCGGATTTCGTCTGGACGATCCGGCGGCGGCGTTGAAAGGCGGCTACAGCGGCGCGTCCATCCTGCCGGGCAAAGCGGCGGAAAGTCCGTTGATCCATCGCATCAAAGCGGAAAAAGGCGTTCCGGCGATGCCGCCGGGTTCTCGCCGGTTGAAGCCGGAAGAAGTCGCGATCCTCGCCAAGTGGATCGATGCCGGCGCAAAGGTTCCGGAAGGACTGGTGGTGGCCAAAGCGGCGAGGCCGAAGTCGAGCCACTGGGCATTTCAGCCGATTGCGAAACCCGCGGTGCCGGAAGTGAATTCGACGGCGGGCGTCCGCAACGACATCGATCGCTTTGTCATCGCGCGGCTGCAAAAAGAGAACGTGCAGCCTTCGCCCGAAGCGGAAAAGCGAGTCCTGCTACGGCGTTTGAGCCTGGATCTGACGGGCTTGCCTCCAACACCGCAGGAACTCGATCGCTTCCTGGCCGACAAAGAGGCTGGCGCGTACGAACGTCAAGTCGACCGGCTACTCGCGTCCAAAGCCTACGGCGAAAAGTGGGCACGGCATTGGCTGGACCAGGCGCGTTACGCCGACTCCGACGGTTATGAAAAGGATTGGGTGCGCCCGTGGGCGTGGCGCTGGCGCAACTGGGTGATCGACGCGATCAATCAGGACATGCCGTTCGACCAGTTCACCATCAAGCAGATTGCGGGCGACCTGTTGCCCAACGCGAGCGTGGACGACCATGTCGCAACCGGCTTCCATCGCAATACGCTGACCAACCGCGAAGGCGGCATCGACGACAACCAGTTCCGCTTTGAAGGGACGCTCGATCGCAGCGCGACGGTTGGCAACGTGTGGCTCGGGCTGACGGTTGGCTGCGCACAGTGCCACGACCACAAGTTCGACCCCATCACGCAGAAAGATATGTATTCGATGTTCGCGTTCTTCGACAACGTGGAAGAGGTGAACATCGACGCGCCGCTCGCGGGCGAAGTCGGACCGTGGATGCGCACGCACAACGAATATCAAGCCAAGCGCGAGGCGTTGTTGAAGGAATACAACGTTGCGGAACTCCAGGCCTCGTGGGAAAAGGACATTCTGTACACGATCGCGCATCCCGGCGAACGTACCGATTGGGACTTGGCCTGGGATTGCGTCAACAAACTCACCGCCGACGGCGATGGTGCCAAAATCGTGCAAATCCCGCTGGAAAAGCGCACGCAGCGTCAGAAAGACATCCTGGTCGATCACTTTGTCGGCAACTATCACTTCGCGGTCGGCAACAAGAAGTGGAAGGAACTCAAGCTCGACGAATTGCAGAAAAAGCTGCGCGAGTTGAAGACGACCTACCCGCAACTGACGCAGGCGATGGTGCTCGAAGAAAGCACCGCGCCGCATCCGACCTACGTTCGCGTTCGCGGCGATTACAAGGCCAACGGCATTGAGGTTCAGCCCGATACGCCGGCGGTGTTCCCCGAACTGAAGCCCGCGAATGGTGGACGCGCCACGCGCCTGGACTTTGCGAATTGGCTCGTCAGCAAGGAAAATCCGCTCACCGCCCGCGTCACGGTAAACCGCATCTGGCAGGAATTGTTTGGCGCCGGACTCGTGCGGACGCCGGACGATTTCGGCTTGCGCAGCGAACGTCCGGTACATCCCGAGTTGCTCGATTGGCTCGCCGCCGAGTTCCGCGACAACGGCTGGAGCCGGAAGAAGATCATTCGCACCATCGTGCTGTCGGGCACGTACCGCCAGAGTTCGGCTGTGCGGCCGGATGTACAGCAGAACGATCCGAACAACATGCTGCTGGCCCGCCAGAACCGGTTGCGCTTGAGCGGCGAAGCGATTCGCGACGCGGCGCTCGAAGTGAGCGGCCTGTTGACGGATCACGTGGGTGGACCCAGCGTCATGCCGCCGATTCCGCCCGGCGTGCTCGAAAGCGGCTATGGCTCGCGCGGCTGGAATGGAGGCTGGAAGGAATCGACGGGCGCGGATCGCTATCGTCGCGGCCTGTACATCCAGTTCCTGCGGACCACGCCATATCCTCTGCTGGTGAACTATGACGCGCCCAAGGCCACGGTTACGGCCTGCAAGCGCGAACGTTCC
>JAFDVT010000770.1 GCA_018268875.1 Acidobacteriota bacterium | reverse complement strand
TCGATTCGCTGCATCCGTATCCGGAAGACGAAGTGATTTCCGACTATGCGCGAGCCGGAAAGACGCCGAACGTCGTGGTCGGTATCGCGCGTCGCGAACTGATCGAGAAATACTCGAACTTGTTTGCCGAGGCGGGGATCCAGGTGAAGTCGTTCACCTCCACGGGACCCGCGTTTTACTCGGCGTTGCGCGTGTTTGAGGACCGTCCGCCGCTCGATTTCCTTGCCCTGCAGGAACGCGAGAACAAGGAAGTGGAAGCGTACGGGGAAAGCGTCGCCAGCGCGGCGTTTTCGAACCTGTTCGACGCGCCGAGCGAGGCCGTGTTGGCCCGTACGATCCAGATGGCGCTGGCCGAACTTCGCCTGCCGCCGGACACCGAGCCGGTTTCTTTTGAACGCGCGCTGCCGCCGGCCATCGAGATCGATTCCGAAATCAGTTTGCAGGATTTCGGCACCGCATACGCCGCCGCGCTGCATTCGGCGGTGATCCGCAACGGGCTGGACATCAATCTGCTGCCGCCGGAGAAACGGCGCAAAGATTCGAAGCTCATCTACATTCCCACCGCGATCCTGGGGACGATCCTGGCCGCGCTTTGCCTGGCGCTGATTTTTTACGACGACATCGAAGAAAAGCGCTACGCCATGCAGCTTCAGGAACAGATTGCGCAGGTTCGCCCGGATGCGGTGAAGGCCGACAACTTCGAAAGGTCCGCGGCGAGTGCACGGGCCAAGATCGACTTGATCGACAAGTTCCGGCGGCGGGCGCCGCAGGACCTGGACGTCATCAACGAACTGACCCGGCTGATGGCCGCGCCGGTTTGGGTGAATTCCATGGATTTGAACCGATCCAACGTCTTCGTGGCCGGCGAGGCGGACCAGGCGGCAACGCTTTTGAAGGCTCTTGACCAATCGCCGCTGTTCCAGAACTCGGACTTCACCATGCCGCTGGGGCGTAGCTCGGGGGGCGAAGTGTTCCGCATTCGTACGGATAGGGAGCCGGGAAAGTAAATGCCGATGACCGATCGCGACAAGCGAGCATTGAAGATTCTCGGCTATGCCGCCGTTCCTGCCCTGGCGTTGCTGTTGTGGCCTTCGGGCGACGATAGCACCGCCGCCACCGCTTCCGTACCCGCGGCAGCCAACAATACGCCCGCTGCTTTAGAGACGCAACTCCACCGGCTACGCCGCAAACAGGCGGAAATGCCCGTCAAGGCGAACATCGCCAAGGACCTGAACGCCCAGCTCGCGCTGCGCGAAAAAGGCCTGATTCGCGCCGATACACTGGCCCAGGCGCAGGCGCAGATGGCGCAGCTTGTCCGCCAGACGGGGCGTGCGCAAGGCATCGACTTTCGCGCCGTTTCAATGGGGACGCCGCGCATCCACGGGGGCGAGTACGGCGAGATCGTGTTGACGGCCGCTGCCGAATGCAAGGTGGAACAGGTCGTTAACTTCCTGGCCGAGCTCACCAAGCTGCCGGAACTGGTGGCGACGGAAGATCTGCGAATTACGGCCAATGGCGATCCTAAGACCAAAAACCTGAACTTTCAGGTGACGATCGCGGGCCTGGTGCCGAAGTCGCTGGTGCCGGAAAAGAAAGGAGGGTCGCTGTGAGCCGGAAGCTGTTTTACCTGAACGCGGCCCTGCTGGTGGGCATCATTCTGGCCGCCGCCGCGCTGTATGGACGTTGGACCGAGGCGCGCCAGCGTGAGGAAATGATGCGGTTGGGACGCCTGGCGGCATTGCGCTGGAATCCCACGGCGCCGATTCCGCCCGCCCGGCCGGTGAGCGCCATCGAGTACTCGCTGATTTCCGCGCAGATGCTGTTTTCGCGGGACCGCAACCCGAACATCATCGTGGAACTGCCGCCTCCGCCTCCCGAAAAGAAGGCGCCGCCGCTGCCTAAGGCCTATGGCCTGATGCTGATCGGCGCGAAGCCGCGCATCATTCTGGGCACCGGGCTCGGCAACCAGCGGAGCTACACGGCGGGGGAAAAGGTCGGCCCATGGGAGATCGTGTCGTTCGACAACAAGACGATTACGTTCACCTGGGAAGACAAAACCGTGGAAAAACGGATTGAGGACCTGGTGGACAACAACCCCATGGGAGGCGGTTCGCAACAGCAGCAGGCGGGTCCGCCGCCTGGTGGCTATGGCGGTCCTCCGGCAGGCGCCGCGGGCGTCGCGCCATCGCCTTCCGCGCTGACCACGATTGGCGGTCCCGGTGCCGACGGCGCCAAGGTGGGTGCCGACACCGGGCTGAGCGGAACAAAAAGTTGCACGCCCGGCGACAATTCGCCCGCGGGAACCGTCTTGAACGGTATGAAGAAAGTCATGGTGCAGGGAATGTTCGGTCCCAGCTGCTATTGGGAACCCGTAAAGTAGCCCTTCTTTCTTCGCTTTCAAAGGATTTAGAACCACATCTCATGACCGTCGCTGCTTTCGTACTGCCACTTCTGCTGTTGACCGCCCAGGACAAAAAACCGGCTGCCACGCCGCCGGCCGGAGCGATGCCCGCCGGGGCCGTCAAAATTGACGAAAACACGTACAAGCTGAAAGAGAAGGACGGCAAGACGTGGGTGTACCGCAAGACGCCGTTCGGCGTGTCACGGCTGCCCGAAGAGCAGTTCACCAAGCAGAATGAGGCGCCGTTGATCCAGCCGGCGCGGGAAGCCAAGGTGAAGGTGACCGACCTTGGCAGCGAATACAAATTCGAGCGCGCGCATCCGTTTGGCATCCAGGTTTGGAAGAAGGCCAAGAAGGATTTGACCGAGGACGAGAAGAAGTACATCGAGACGACCAAGGTCGATACGGCAGTGGAGAAGAAGAACTAGCGATGCGGTCGGGCAATTTCCGAGATCCGATGTTCCGTTCCACCGTTGCCGCGATGCTGGTGGCGTCGTTGTTGCCGGCGCAGCCTCCGGTGCAGCAGCAGGAACCGCCTCCACCGAAGTTCCGGAGTTCGCCGGGACAGCAGCAGCCGGGACAGGTCGCCGAACCGCAATCCGAAAAGCCTCCGTATGTACCGCTGACGGGCCAGGTTCCGACGAGCACGGCTCCCGCGGCGGGCGCGCCGGGCAGCAGCGCGGGCGGCGGCCAATACAGCGGCCTGACGCTACAAAACGCCAGCCTGACTGAAGTGATCGACCTGCTGGCGCGCGATCTGAAAATCAACTATATTCTGGACCCTCGCGTAAAGGGTTCGGTGATTCTGAACACGTACGGCGAGGCCAAGAACATCGACACACGGTCGCTGCTTGAGACCGTATTGCGCATCAACGGCTACGCGATCGTCAAGACCGGCGACATCCACCGCATCGTGCCAATGACCGACGCGCTGCATCAGCCGATCGACATTCAGGTCAACCAGAAGGATTTCCCCGCCGACGACCAGTTGATGCTCAACCTCGTGTTCCTGAAGTTCACGACCGTGGATGAGCTGGCCAAGGTGTTGAACGAGTTCACGGGCGAATACGCCAAGATGATCTCGTATGCGCCGGCCAACATGCTGTTCATTCTGGATAACCGCCGCAACATGAAGCGGACGATGGAACTGATCCAGTTGTTCGACAGCGAAAGCTTTGCCAATCAGCGGGTGCAATTGTTTGAGGTCAAGAACGGCAAACCGTCGGATCTTGCCAAGGAACTCGAAGGCATCATGAAGTCGATTTCCTTGAACGACAAGAACTCGCCGGTGAAGTTCCTGCCGGTGGACCGGATCAACCTGTTGATCGGGGTGGCGCCGAATCCGGGAGTGTTCACGCAGGTCGAAAGCTGGCTGAAGAAGCTGGACGTACCGGTGAAGATCACGGCCGGGGCGGTGGACAACTATGTCTATCGCGTACGCTACCAGCGTGCCGAATGTATCGCGCCCGCCTTGATGATGCTGTACAACCCGCAGCTTGCCTACATGGGCGGCATGATGGGCGGTATGGGAATGATGGGTGGCATGGGCATGATGGGCGGCGGAGGCGGCGGTTTCGGCACCAATGTCCAAGGCAACACCGGCCTCGGCGCGGCGTTCGGCGGCGGCGGCTGCGCGGGTATCGGTTCCATGGGCGGCGGCATGATGGGCGGTATGGGAATGATGGGTGGCATGGGCATGATGGGCGGTGGCTATGGCGGCTACGGCATGATGGGTGGCGGCTACGGCGGTTACGGTTACCCCGGCGGGATGATGGGCATGTCCGGCATGGCGGGCAACGGTCCCGCGCCGGCGGCCGCGCTGGGCGCCAATGGTGCCCCGGTGGCGATGGACCAGACGGGCGGTTACATGAACCCGGCGATGGGCGGCATGATGGCGCTCAAAGGGCCCCGCATCGTCCCCAATCCCCTGGACAATTCGTTGCTCATCCAAGGTTCGCCGCAGGATTACCAAAGCGTCCTGAAACTTTTGAAGGAACTCGATATTCCGCCGCGCCAGATTCTGCTTGAGGCCAAGATTTACGAAGTGACGCTGACGGGCGCGTTTGCAAGCGGCGTTTCGGCGTACCTGCAAAGCCGCAATCCGAATACAGCGGGCCGCATCAACGGGAGCCGGGACTTTGCCGGCGCTTTGACCGGAGCGGCGGTTCAACTGCAGGCCGGAGCCTTGATCGGAGCGAGCCGCGAACTGCTGGCGTTCCTGAACCTGCAGGAAAACGCCACTCGTTCGAAGGTGATTTCGGCCCCGAGCCTGATCGCCACCGATAGCATCGCGGCGTTCATCAACGTCGGCAATGAAGTTCC
>JAFDVT010000076.1 GCA_018268875.1 Acidobacteriota bacterium | reverse complement strand
GTAGCCCATTCGAATGCGCATCATGAAACGGTCCAACTGGGACTCCGGCAGCGGGTATGTGCCGTGGTGTTCGACGGGGTTCTGCGTGGCGATCACCATGAATGGCTGGCGCAGGGCGTGGGATTCGCCGTCGAGGGTGATCTGGTCCTCGTTCATGGCCTCGAGCAGAGCCGATTGGGTCTTGGGCGTCGCGCGATTGATTTCGTCGGCCAGCAGGAAATGGGTGAATACCGGGCCGGGCTTGAACTCGAACTGCTGCGTGTGGGTGTTGAAGATCGTAACGCCGAGAACGTCGCCGGGGAGCAGGTCGGCGGTGAACTGGATGCGCTGAAAATCGGTGTGTGTGGAACGGGCGAGGGCGTGGGCCAGGGTGGTCTTTCCTACGCCGGGGACGTCCTCGATGAGCAGGTGCCCGCGGGCGAGGAGACAGATCAGGGAGAGGCGAACCGCGTCGGTCTTTCCACGAATGACGGTGGACAAAGATGCCTCGAGATCCCCGAGTCTTGGCGCCAGAGCGGCGGTGCGGCTCATACCTGTCATAATATCGTGACGACGCTTATGCTCCGGAGATTGTTGACGCTCACGACGGTTTTGTTGTTCCCGATGCTGACGATGGCCGAAAAGCCCGAGGCGGCGGCGATCCGCGCGGCGCTCGAACGGCAGGTAGCGGACTGGAACAAGGGCGACATTGTGGCGTTTGTGTCCGTGTACACCGAGGACTCCGTGTTTGTCGGATCCGCCGTGAGCAAAGGCCGTACTCAGGTGCTGGAACGCTATTTGAAGCGCTATCCCAACCGGGAAGCGATGGGGAAAACCACGTTTTCCGACCTCGACATCCGGATTCTGGATGCCAAACACGCGACGGTTGTGGGGAAATGGCGGCTGGAACGGAGCCCGGCGGCGGGCGGCGCGGCCGGCGGCATCTTTTCACTGGTGCTCGAAAAGGTCAAGAACGATTGGAAGATCGTCCTCGACCATACTTCGTAGAGCGCTTTATTTGTATTTGCGGAGCACGGCCAGCAGGCGGCCCTGAATCTCAAGATCCTGGCGGCGGACAAAGATCGGCTCCATCGTGTTGTTGGCCGGCTGCAGCCGAATACGGTCCCCACCTTCGTCGTAATAGCGCTTCAACGTCGTTTCGATGCCGTCGACCAGGGCGACCACCGTGTCGCCATTGCGCACACGTTCCGTCTTCTGGATCAGGACAAAGTCCCCATCGCAAATATGATCCTCGATCATCGATTCGCCGCGGACTTGCAAGGCGTACGTTCCCGAGTCGTTCGCGAAGTCGCTGAAGTTGAGCGTTTCATACCCCGACACCGATTCCACCGGAGTTCCGGCGGCGATGCGGCCCATTAGCGGGACTTCCACTGCGGGCGGCAGAGGTTTGCCGTTGCGGGTGTCCTGTTCGCGCGTCCACTTGGCGGTGATTTCGAGCGAGCGGCTCATGTTGGCGGCGCGGCGAAGATATTGCTTCGATTCGAGCGCCGAGACGTGCTTGTGCACCGTGGCCACCGAGGCCAACTCCAAACCGTCGGCCATTTCCTCATAACTCGGGCTGTAGCCGCGTTCCTGCTGGTAGGCGGCGATGAAGTCCATGACTTCCTTTTGGCGTTTGGTTACTGGCACGGTTTTATTGGAAAAACTCCTTTATTACTTGTAGGCGAAGGAAAGGCGAATGTCAATACCCCTGTGGAATTTTTTCCTGATAGAATGCCTTTCGATGCGAGTCCCCATTCTCCTGCCACTCAGTCTTGCAGTTTGTTTTGCGCAGGGTTCGTCAATTTCGTTGGAACGTACGTCTTCGGCCAGTGTGAATCTGCGCGCGGGCGAGATGGTGGAGGTTTCGGCGGGCGTCATACGGCCGTCCCAGCTTCCGGTGAACGGGAGGGTCGCGATTGAGTTTGGCGGCTACCGTAAGGTGGTGCACGCGCTCGACCCCGATTTGTACATGGTGTATCGAGCTCCGAAAGCGGGCGCTTACACGCTGAAGGCGACGGTGGTGGAGGACGAAGAGGCGATCTTCAACAACGCGCGGTGGCGCGAAGCCGGGACGATTCAGAAGGTGTCGCGGTTCCCGAAAGTGACGCCTTGGCCGGCGGGCAAAAAGGTGGACTTCCGGCTGTCGCTGAAGCCGGTTTCCTATGGGGTTTCGAAGAAGGGGCAAGTGATCGAGGCCGAGCCCAACGACACCATCGCGACCGCGCAGACGATTGTGATGGGCGCGTCGGGAGCGAGCGAAGACGTTCGCGTGACGGGCGGCGCCGACGATCTCGAATACTTCGACAACGGGTTGATCGGGAAGGCGGGCGATGACTACTTCCGGATCGAGTACAAGGGCACGAGGCCTCGCCTGTTTACGGCCAATCTGAACGTCACCGATCCGTTTGTGGTTTCGCAGATTCAATGTTTCACGGCCGATGGAAAAGAGTTCCGCGAAGGTGCGAATCCGAACGAACGGGTGCATCAGCAGTTGGAAGGGCATCGCACGGGGATGACTCGTACGTTCCAGCCCGGAGGCGTGTATTTCATTCGCGTCGAGGCGAATTCGCCGGGGTACGACCTGGAG
>JAFDVT010000769.1 GCA_018268875.1 Acidobacteriota bacterium | reverse complement strand
GACGCTTCCTTCGACAGCGCGATGTCGATTACGGCGCGCATGCATGTGGCGGAGTTCGAACGTGTGTTGCGGCCCGGCGGCAAACTGCTGGTGGCGGTGGCCGCTCCCGACGACCTCATCGAATTGCGCGGCGCCGGGCGTGAGGATCGCCTGGGCCGTACGCTGCAGGAGTTCGCCGCCAGGTTTGACCTCGCTGCGCAACATCGCGCAACGTGCCACGCGGATCTGGACGAGGCGGTACTCCAAGGCGTGCTGCACGCGATTTACCGGCCGCTGACGAAGCCGCCAACGGCCGGCATGCGTGTGACGCTAAGCCTGGATCTTCTGCTGTTCCACCGGCGGGTGTGAAGGAGGCTTGGCGTTGTTCATCGACGCCGTCGCCAATACGCCGCCCAGGCCCATCGTCTCAACCACTGAAGACGGCACAATCACCATCGCGCCGCGTTCCTTAATGGCCTCGTACAGCATGTTCATGGCTCGCAGATGGAGAGCCGTCGGGTTCGATTCGTACATCGCCGCCGCCTGTGCGAACTTGTCCGCGATTTCGTTCTCCGCCTGACCGAGAATGTTGCGGGCCTGCCGTTCGCGTTCGGCCTGCGCCTGGCGGGACATCGCGTCCTCCAAGGCCTGCGGGATGCGCACGTCGCGAATCTCGACGGATTGAATCGTGATGCCCCACGGCGTCGTCTTGTCGTCCAGAATCTTTTGCAGTTCGCGCCCCAACGATTCGCGTTCCGTAATCATCTGCGCGAGTTCGTGACGGCCGATGGACTCCCGGAGCGCCGTCTGCGCGCTCATCGTGATCGCCTGCACGAAGTCCTCGACCTCGAGGATGCATTTTTCGGCGTTCCACACCATCCAGAACACCGCCGCATCTACGCTGACGGGCACGGTGTCGCGCGTCAAGGTCGATTCCGCTGTGACGTTTGCGACGCGAACGCGCTGGTCGACAAACGGGCTCAACCGGTCGATCACCGGGACTACGTGAAACCAGCCAGGACCTCGCAGGCCGACGTAACGGCCCAGGCGCAGCACCGCGACCTTTTCCCACTGGTCCGCGACCTTCACCGCAAGCAGCAGATAGGTGCCGGCGAGCGCGCCCACAAAGGGCCCGATCCATTCATAACCCGCCGGCAGGATGGCGGCTGTCGCAAAGCCCAGCAGCAGGCAGACGAAGAGCAGCGTGACGGAGACGCTGTTGACGGGCTTGTTGTTCAGTTCCTTCATGATTTCTTACCTCTTTGCCAGACTCTTCAACTGATCGATCAATTCTTCGGCCGTAAAGCCGGCGGCCCCGGCGCGCGACAGGCATTCGCCCGCCAATTGCGATAACTTGCGTTGGCGTTCGGCGTCGTCGCGCGGAATCTTCTTGTGGCTGATGAATGTCCCCGTGCCTTGCTGCGTTTCCAGCAGGCCGCGAATTTCCAGTTCGCGATAGGCCCGAATCACCGTGTTCGGATTGATGGACAGGTCCACGGCAAGCTGTCGAACGGTCGGCAGTTGGTCGCCGCCGCTCAGCATGCCAGTCGCAATGCCACCCACCACCTGGTCGATGATCTGACGGTAGACGGGGACGCCGCTGTGGAGGTCGAGATGAAACCGCGTCGTCGTGTCTTTCATCTGTTTATATATTGTACTAATCAACTAGAACATACAAGAACCAAATGACGGAAAACTTGCGCTATCTTTTCAAGGACCCTTAATGCAGTCTCAGCCGCCTCCCAACATCGGCCAGTACCAGATCATCCGCGAACTTGGCCGCGGCGGGATGGGCGTCGTGTACCTGGGCTACGATCCGGGCATCGCGCGGCAGGTGGCGATCAAGACGATCCTGTTGCCGCAGTCGACTCACGGGCCCGATCCCACCTCGTCCGAGAAGCTGAAGACGGCCTTGTTGCGCGAGGCGCGTGCCGCCGGTGGACTGGCCCATCCCAACATCGTGACCGTTCACCAGATGGGCGAACAGGACGGCATGCTGTACCTCGTCATGGAATACCTGACCGGGGGGTCTCTCGAAGATCGCCTGACCGAAGGCCAGCCCATCCATCCGGACTGGACCGTGTTCGCGCTCGAACAGGTGGCGGCCGCGCTCGACTACGCGCACGCCGCGGGGTTCGTGCACCGCGACATCAAGCCGGGCAACATCCTCCTGGCAACCGAGCAGGCGGACCGCGTCAAGATCGCGGATTTCGGCCTCGCACGCGTGGTGGACAGTAGTCAAAGCCTGGATCGTATTGCGGGTACGCCCAGCTACATGAGTCCCGAGCAGGTGAATGGGGAAAAGTTGAACGGCGCGTCCGACCAGTTCGCCCTGGCGCAGATGGCATACCGCTTGTTGACCGGGCGCACGGCGTTCGTCGCGGACGATTACCGTTCCTTGTTGACGCAAATCGTCGCGAGCCGCGAGGTTCCTGCCCATGTGTTGAACCCGCGGTTGCATCCGCAGGTGAGCATGGTGCTGTCGCGAGGCCTGGCGAAGATGCCGCACGAACGGTACTTCAACTGCCGCGACCTGATTTCGAACCTGCGCCTCGCGCTCGAAGGGCGCGCGCCGGTCGCGCATGTGCAACCGCCGGTGCCGCAGGAAGTTCTGGTCTTCACGCCCGCGCCGCAGTCGGGGCAAACGGCAGCAGATCCCAAGCCAGGTGGAACCCCGCCTTGGATCGCTCTCACGATGGCGGCCCTGGGCCTCGCTTTCGGGGTGGGCACGGTCTGGCTTCTGATTTCGAAGGCCTCAAGGGAAAAGACAGAGATCGTTGCACGCAAGTCCGGCGACGAGATCACGCCGCCTCGCCCGGCACCGATGCGTCCGACGGTGACGCAAAACCCTACGGTTGTCGAACCGCCGCCGCCGCCGTCGTCACCCACAGTGGACGCGCCCACAGTCAAGACGCCCACGGTGGAGGGACCCAAGCCCGCGCGTGTGGATACGGAACCTGCTTCGCCGCCGAAGGACAAGGAACCGCCCGTTGATCGAGAGTTGACCACGAGGCTTTCCGAGGTCCTTCGCAACCGCAATACGTCCGCGGGCGCTGTGCAGGACCTGCTGTCGCGTGGCGCGGGCGCCAATGGTTTTGGCGATCGCCGACCCATTGTCGATGCGGCGCGTTCCTGCAATGAAGAAGCGGTGAAGCTCCTGCTGTCGAAAGGCGCGAACCCGAATCAGCTAGGCGATTCGGATCGCAGCGCGCTCGAGGCGTTGCTGACCTACGTCAACACGTCGCAAAGCTGTCCCAATGCGCTGGCCGTCGCAAAGCTGTTGCTGGACGCGGGCGCAAAGCCCAACGGTTCGCAATACCAGGGTCGCGATGTGTTGTCGCCGCCATGGCAAGCGGCGATGCGAGGCGTGGAATGGCGTCCAATTCTGGACCTTCTGCTGGCAAAAGGCGCGGATCCGACAATGGCCTTGCCGGCCGCGACTGATCCGCGCGTCGGACGTAAAGAAGGGGATTGCAACACGCCGGTGGTCGAGATGCTGCTCGCCAAGGGCGCGAAGGTGG
Organism: Acidobacteriota bacterium; assembly: GCA_018268875.1. Classification (GTDB taxonomy): domain Bacteria; phylum Acidobacteriota; class Terriglobia; order Bryobacterales; family Bryobacteraceae; genus F-183. Next base: position 559 of record JAFDVT010000769.1, on the reverse strand, counting down.
AAGGCTGGAACAAGCTGGGCGAACCGCTTCGGAACGCCGCGAAGTCCGCTTGTCCCGATAACGTACGCCTGCTGCTTGCGCGCGGTGCGAATCCGGCTTCGACGTCACCGGATGTCGAAGGTAAGAACGCGTTGCAACTGGCCGTGCGCGTGCAAAGTCCTCGCGCTGTCGATACCGTGCGAACGTTGCTCGAAGGCGGCGCCGACCCGTTCGCTGTCGACGCGCCATTTCAGGGCAGGGAAGCGCCGAAGAATACTTTTGAAGAAGCCTACATCTATTGCCGTGTGCCGCAAGTCTTCAACGTCCTGTTCGACAGCGTTCGCGACCTGCGCAAGACCGATCGCAACGGACGTACTCTCTTGCATGTCGTGGCGCGCGATGGCAAGGCGGAGGAAGCGCAAAAGTTGATCGAACGCGGTGCTCCGCTGAATATTCGCGATAAGGATGGCATGACTCCGCTGGGTCGCGCCAACCGCGCGACGGCAAAGGTTCTGGAGGCGGCCGGAGCGGCCAAGTAACCAGAATTGTTACCTTGAAACGTTATGTCTACCCTCAGTCT
>JAFDVT010000768.1 GCA_018268875.1 Acidobacteriota bacterium | reverse complement strand
TGGCCCCGCCGGCCGAGAGTACGGGGGTTCCGCCTGTGGACCCGAACGACGTCGACCGGATTGCCTGAACGCGTGCAAAGCCCACGGCGATGGCCGCAGCTGCCGCTGCGGCCCCGAGGGCCGGGCCGACGAACGGGATCGAGGCCAGCGCCGCATAAGCGCCTTGCGCCGACTTGTACGTCTGGATGATGGTCTCCGCGACGGCTCCGGCCTTGCCGATTTCGAACAGCGCCCGGCTTTTCGTCTGCATGAGTGCGCCGAGCTGCGAGAAGAAGAACTGCGATGCCTCCAGCCCCATCTGGTTGTAGACGACCGAGGCGCCGTAGCGCGCCCGCGCCTGCTCGGTCTGGACGCGGGTCAGTTCCTCTTCCTTGCGCCGCTCCAGCGCGATGCGGAGTTCGGCGTAGTTCGTCTCGGTGTCGAGTTTCAGCGCTTCGGCCGTGTCGACGATCTGGATGCGTTTGTCGTAGGTCTCGCGGATGCGATCCTCTTCCGACTTCAGCATCTCTTCGACGTTGTGCAGGCCGAGTGCGACCTGACTGCGCGCCGTGCCTCTGATCGCGGCGGCGCGCTTGTCCTCCGGATTCGCTTGTGTCGCGTCGTTCACGTCGGAGTAGACGCCGGCACCTGCGTTCGGCATGAATCGAACCTGCTTGATGAAGCCCGCCAGGCTGTTCTCCGGGACGTAGGCGACCGGTCGGAAGAACTCCTGAAGCAGCTTCTTCGAATCCTTGGTGATGTTGCCGATGTCTGGCCTTCCCCCGATTTCCCGGACACATCGAATGGCATGAAGTGTTCAGGAGAGGGTCATGGGCAATGGAAGAAGGCGCTTCACGGACGAGTTCAAACGTGAGGCGGTGAAGCTGTGCAACCAACCGGGTGCGGTGGTGACGCAGGTTGCGCGCAACCTCGGGATCGACCACAGCGTGTTGCGCCGCTGGGTGCAGCACGCACGCGATGGTGCGCTGGAGATGAATCCGGCCAAGCCGCTGCGCAGCGAGGCGGCCAGCGAGCTGGAGCGCGTGCAGCGGGAACTGCGACGGGTCACGATGGAGCGCGACATCCTAAAAAAAGCGCTCGGCTACTTCGCGAAGGACCCGCAGTGAAGTACGCCTACATTGCCAGGCACCGCAGGACGTGGCCGACACGGCTGATGTGCCGGCTGCTCGACGTGTCGCCCAGCGGGTTCTACGAGTGGAGTGGTCGGGGTCCGAGCGGAAGGTCGCAGGAAGATGCCCGGCTGACCCGCAGCATCCGGCAGAGCTTCGAGCGCAGCGACGGCACCTACGGCAGTCCGCGCGTCTGGCACGACCTGCGGGCGGCCGGGGAGCGGTGCGGCCGCAACCGCGTGGCCCGGCTGATGAACGCAGCGAACCTGAGAGCGCGCACCCGACGGCGTCGACCGCCTGGGGACGGCGCCGAGCGCATCGAGCACCACATTGCCGAGAACCGACTGCAACGCGACTTCGAGGCCGACGGGCCGAACAAGAAATGGGTCGCCGACTTCACGTACGTCTGGAGCGCCGAGGGCTGGCTGTACGTGGCAGCGGTGATGGACTTGTATTCGCGGCGCATCGTGGGATGGTCGATGAGCGAGACGATGCACGCGAAGATGGTGACCGATGCGATGCTGATGGCGCTGTGGCGTCGAGGCGAGCCGCAGGCGCTGATGGTCCACAGCGACCAGGGGAGCCAGTACACGAGCGATGAGTTCCAGCAACTGCTCAAAGCCCGAGGCATCACTTGCAGCATGAGCCGTCGCGGCGACTGCTGGGACACTCAGTCTAGGATGGCCTTGAACGTCGGGTCCAGGCTGACTCATGCTGGGATTGGCTGAATGCCTTTGCGTTGACCTGTCGACTGGCTCCCGGCGTTCCCCGTGTGTTGCCGGGCCAGGCGCCAGTGACCTGATAGGAGCTTTGCGCTGCACCTTGAGTGTCCTGTCCTGCGGCTGGAATCGGCGCGACGGGCGAACCTCACTCAAGGAGGGCGTCATGGCACAGCCGATGGAAGTGCGGGAAGTCATTCTGGGGGTCGATACCCACCTCGACACCCATGTGGGCGTCGCGATCGATGGCGTTGGCAGGGTTCTGGGTACCTTGATTGCGCCGGTCGGACGCCCTGGGTACCAACAGCTTCTTCACTGGTGTCGTTCATTCGGAGAATGCACGCGCGCCGGCGTGGAAGGCACGGGAACCTACGGTGCCGGGCTCGCTCGAGTTCTACGCGACGCTGGCATCGAGGTTCTGGAAGTCAATCGGCCAGATCGCTCAAGGCGGCGCCGCAGGGGGAAGTCCGATCCGACGGATGCCGAGAACGCTGCGCGCGCCGTACTCTCCGGCGACGCCAAGGCAATTCCGAAACAGCAGTCGGGCGTCGTGGAAGCGATGCGCGCCATCACGGTCGCAAGGCGCAGTGCCGTCAAGGCGAAGACACAGGCGATCAACCAACTGCGTGCCCTGTTGGTGACCGCGCCCGATGCGGTTCGCTCGGAACTGTTGAAATCGAAACCCGAGCGCTGTGTGCAAGCCTGCCTTCAAGCAGAAGCGCTTGGAACGACGGCTCTTCTGAAGACGCTGACCTGCACCTTGCACATCCTGGCCAGGCGTTGGACCGCGCTGACCGCCGAGTTGCGCGAGCTCGATTCCATGCTGGAGCGTCTCGCAAAGCAAGCCGCCCGACGAGTGCTCGATCGGTTTGGGGTCGGCCCATACACTGCGGCGACGCTCCTGGTCGTGGCAGGAGACAACCCTGAACGCCTGCGAAGCGAAGCGGCGCTTGCCGCTTTGTGCGGCGCAAGTCCTCTGCCGGCTTCTTCTGGAAAGACGCAGCGCCATCGCCTCAATCGTGGGGGAAGTCGTGAAGCCAACAATGCGCTGTGGACCATTGCGATGGTACGGATGAGGAGCGATGCTCGCACGCGCGCATACGTGGCGCGACGCTCGGCTGAAGGCCTGTCTACCAAAGAGATCCAGCGATGCCTGAAGCGCTACGTCGTGCGCGAGCTGTATCCGCTGATCCTCGCGGATCTGCGAGACGCAGTGACCACTTCTTGACATAGGAGTGTCAACGCGGCCATGGAAAGCTTCTTCAGCAGCCTGAAGACCGAACGCCTCAGCCGCAAGGTCTACCGCACGCGCGATGAGGTGCGCGCCGATGTGTTCGACTACGTCGAGCGCTTCTACAACCAGCAGCGCCGGCATTCGACGCTGGACTTCGTCAGCCCGGTCCAGTTCGAGCAGGGTTTAATGGGCTAACAAGAGCGTCCGGGAAATCGGGGGAAGGCCACACGCGGCTTCACCGATAGCACGGGCGTTCCTGAAATGGATCAGGGACGCGGTCAGACAGGGGACGGTCGAGATCAACACGCCACGGGCTGTGGTCTGCCGTCTGGCCGAAGGCACTCTGCTGGTCGTGCCAGGCGTGTTCCGCGAGTACGCACGGTGCGTGGCGTTGGGGGAATGTCCGCGGCCTCCGGGACTGTCCGTTACCGGACGAGATCCTGCCCGAACGATCCGCCGCGAAGTGGTGCAGGCAGGTTGGCACGTTCCATCGGCGGCTGGTGCCGATTTGGTGGACGGGTTTCTCGCGGGCGGCGAAGCGGTGCGCGGTCTTCTGCTTCGATCTTCCGTGACGGTGCTCGGGGACGATGTGCCGGTCGTCGGCGCGGTGCTGGCCGCAGCCGCGATTGCGGAGACCTGAGTCATGGGTGATCCGCTGGAGCGACGGCTGCGACCGGCGTACGAGGTCTGGGGTGCGAGCGCGTCTTCCATCGCAGCGGGTTGGGTAGTGCTGAAGTCCGACCTGTTCCTGCTGTCGCCGGCGATGGCGTGGGGACTCTCGACGGCATTGCTCGGACTCGCAGCGTGGCGGGCGATCGCAGGGTGGGAGGTGCTGGCCTATCGCCGCAATCTCGTTGCTCCGCGGCCGTACGTGATGCCTTCTGCCATGACACCGGTTTCGAACGAGAGACTCTTCCTGGGACGCGGATTCGTCTGGGACCAGCGGCACACGCAGCGTCTGTACGAGGCGCGACTGCCGGAGAATCGACAGCTTCTGGCGCGGGGTTGGATCGGAAAGATCACCGACCGGCTAGGTGGTGGTCTGGTCGATCTTCCATCCGTCGGCGGCGATCCAGCGATCCACGGCGTCGAGCCCGACGAGACTGATGTCTGGATGGACCTCGGCGAGCGGGTGGGTCACACGCTGGTGCTTGGCACCACGCGCGTCGGCAAGACGCGACTGTCGGAACTGCTGATCGCGCAGGACATCCGCCGGTGCGAGGTGGTGATCGTCTTCGATCCCAAGGGCGACATCGACCTGCTGCGTCGTGTGTACGCAGAGGCGAAGCGTGCAGGGCGGGAGAACGAGTTCTTCATGTTCCATCTCGGCCATCCGGATCTCTCCGCGCGCTACAACCCGGTCGGCAGCTTCTCGCGCATCACGGAGGTCGCGACGCGCATCGCAGGGCAGCTACCTTCCGAAGGGCAGTCGGCGGCCTTCCGCGAATTCGTCTGGCGTTTCGTGAACGTGATGGCGAGGGCGTTGGTGGCCCTCGGACGCAAACCCGACTACGAGCAGATCGGGCGCTACGCCGTGAATGTGGAACCGCTCCTCGTCGACTACTTCGAGCACTGGCTCGATGGCGAGCCTGAGGCCGCAGGCTGGCGGGAAGCAGTGGCTTCGATGGCCATCGACCGGAAGAGTCTGGACAAGGGCCTGCAGAGCCGCGGCGTGCAAGCGGTGACGCTCGTGGAGTACGCACGGCAGCGCAGTCTCTACGACCCGATCGCGCATGCGCTTGCCTCGACGCTCGCCTACGAGAAGAGCTATTTCGACAAGCTGGTCGCTTCACTCCTGCCCTTGATGGAAAAGCTCACCACCGGTCGCGCAGCTTCGTTGCTGTCGCCATCGCTGGAGGATCCGGCGGACTGGCGTCCCGTCTTCGACTGGGATGCGGTCATCCGGCTCCGCGGCGTCGTGTACGTGGGGCTCGATGCATTGTCGGACTACGAAGTGGCGTCGGCAGTTGGAAACGCGATGTTCGCCGATCTCACCAGCGTGGCGGGCAGTCTCTACAAGCACGGCGTAGGGCGTGGACTGCCCGGCAAAGCTGAGCCACGTCGCATCGCGATCCATGCCGACGAATTTAACGAGCTGATCGGAGACGAGTTCATTCCACTGCTGAACAAGGCGGGTGGTGCAGGCTTCCAGGTGACGGCCTACACGCAGACCTGGTCGGACGTGGAGGCGCGGATCGGATCAAAGCCGAAGGCGGGGCAGGTGGCCGGAAACTTCAACACGCTAATCATGCTGCGGGTGAAGGAGCTGGCCACGGCCGAGCTTCTGACCCACCAGCTGCCGGAAGTGCAACTGACGTCCATCCAGGCGTCGTCGTCGGTTTCGGACACGAATGATCCAGAGGATTTCGCGGACTTCGCCAGCCGGAACGAGGACCGCATCGTCGTGGAGCGCGTGCCGATGCTGACGCCGGGTGAGCTAGTGCGACTGCCCAAGGGGCATGCGTTCGCGCTGCTGCATGGTGGGCGACTGCACAAGATCCGGATGCCGTTGCCAGATGCTTTCGGGGATGAGTGTCTGCCGGCGTCGCTCGATGTCATCGGAGAGGAAGTGCGGCGGCGTTCCGACGTGGGTAGCGTCGTCAGAATTGCGGGGGACGGCTGACGTGGCTTCGAGGAATGCGTC
>JAFDVT010000767.1 GCA_018268875.1 Acidobacteriota bacterium | reverse complement strand
TGCGCGGCCACCGAAATCGCCCGTAGATGCTGCCGCAAATCATGCGCGAACGCCTGCACAAACCGGTGGCAGGCGACACCTTCGACGCTGCTAGGCATCTACCGCCTCTTCCTCGCCGGCCGCGCTTTCTTCCAGACGGTATTGGCGAAGCTTGACGTGCAGCGTCTTCGTAGAAATCCCCAGAATCGAGGCCGCTCGCGTTTTGTTGTTGCCAGTATGTTCCAGCGTCGCCTCAATCAAGAGCCGCTCCGCTTCGTCGATCGTCATCCCCACGTCGACGCCGACGCGGCCAGGCTGTTCCGCCGCCTCGCTACGTTCGGGCTTGGGATCCGCCGCGGCGGCCGGCCGGCGGTATCCGTGCCCAATATGCTTGGGCTCAAGCGGGACGTCGCCCGCAATAATCACCGCTCGCTCCACGACGTTGCGAAGTTCGCGAACATTGCCTTCCCACGGCAGTTCGGCAAGCGCATCCAGAAACGCCGGACTCGCGCTCGGCACCTTCGTTTCGTGCTTGCGATTCATCATCACCAGCATCGCGTCGACAATCAGCGGGATATCTTCTTTGCGCTCGCGCAGCGGAGGCAAGTGGATCTGAAACACGTTTAGCCGGTAGTACAGGTCCTCGCGCAGCTTGCCATCCTTGATCGCCTTGAGCGGATCGCGATTGGTGGCGGCCAAGATGCGTACATCCGCCTGAATTTCCACTTTTCCGCCAATTCTGCGGAACCGCAGATCTTCCAACACGCGCAGGAGTTTGGCCTGCATGGCCGCGGGCATCTCGCCCAATTCATCCAGGAACAGCGTGCCGCCCTGCGCATTTTCCATCGCCCCGGCGCGACGTTCCACGGCTCCCGTAAACGCGCCTTTTTCATGACCGAAAATTTCGCTTTCGATCAAGGCTTCCGGCAGCGCCGCGCAATTGATGGCGACAAACGGACCCTGCGCCCGCCGGCTGTTGGAATGCAGCGCCCGCGCCACCAGTTCCTTGCCCGTGCCGCTTTCTCCGGTGATCAGCACTGCCGCCGAGGTCGGCGCCACCTGCCGGATCATCGCGAACACTTCCTGCATCGCCGACGCCTGTCCCACCAGGTTGCCCAAAACGCCGGTGAACGACAACTGGCGCTTCAGTTCCTCGTTTTCGATCGCAAGCCGCCGGTGCGCGCCGGCGCGCTTTAACAGCAACTCCAGCGCCGTCAGGTCAATCGGTTTTTCCAGGAACCAGAATCCGTCCAGCTCATGGATGGTATGTAGCGCTTTCTCGAGGCTTCCGAACGCCGTCATCAGAATCGCCGGCGGCAACGTCCCTTGCGCACGCAAACGCCGCAGCAATTCGAATCCGTCCATCTTCGGCATCATCAGATCGGACAGCAGAATGTCGAACGACGAATTGTTCATCAACGCCAGGGCTTCTTCTCCATCCCCGGCGGTCTCGATTTCAAATCCCCACCCTTTGACGACTTCCGCGAGATAGTCGCGATGACTGCTTTCGTCGTCAACAATAAGAACGCGCATTGAGTCTCCAATCGTAGCGTTTTTTCCTATGGAGTCACCAAAAGGGCAGGGCGTTTCGTCCGGCTACACCATCACACTGGAGGCACACTGGAGGGAAACCTCCCGCAAGTCACGGTTTCGGAACGATGCCTCGAATTGGCATACCGCGTGCACTGACAAAAGCATGGCGAAATCAAAATTGGTAGCGAGCACGCACGTCGCGCTTCCGGCGGAGACGCGGAAAAAGATGGCCGATTTGCTGAATGGTCTGTTAGCGAGCACACTCGACCTTCACAGCCACGCCAAACAGGCTCATTGGAACGTACGCGGCCCCCATTTCTTAACCTTGCACGAGCTTTTCGACACCCTAGCCGAACAAACGGTGAAACATGGCGACGAAATCGCCGAGCGCGCGGGCCAATTGGGCTACGCCGTCTTTGGAACCTTGCGTCAGGGCGCCGCCGCCAGCAAACTTACTGAATACAACCTCGAAATCGCGTCCGGCGAGGAGCACATCCGCCGCCTTTCGCAAAGCCTCGGCGAGTACGAAAAGCTTCTGCTCAAGGGCATCGAAAGCGCGGAAGACGCCGAAGACTACGTCACGCAGGACATCCTCACCCGCATCTGCGGCGAAATCGACAAGAGCATGTGGATGGTGGAATCCCACATCGTGGTCGTCGCGCCGGAGGCGGAGACTTTGACGAGTAAAAAGGCAGTCGCCCAGTCGGCCGCCTGATCTTTTTTCAACAACAACTACTACAACGGAGAACACACTAATGACGAATCGTGATGCATGTATGGGATTTTTTGCCGGAGCCTTGGTCGGCGCGGCGATTGCGATGCTCTACGCCCCGGCCGCCGGGTCCGACACCCGCCGCCGCCTGCGCAGCGCGGGTAACGACCTGCGTTCCAAGGCCATGGACCATGCCAGCGAACTGAAGCAGACGGCCACCGACAGGCTCGCCGATGCCAAGGCCACCGTGCAAGACAAGGTCTCGCAAACCGTGGACAAGGTCAGCACGGAAGCCAACCGCGTCGCCAACGCCGTGAAGGAAGGCAAGGAAGCCATGCAGGCATCCTACTCCCGCGGGTAACGGGAAACACGCTGTAAAACACAAGAAAGGGCCCGGAATGGGCCCTTTTCCATTTTCAGACGCGGCGTTTCCAGTACTCGAGGGCCGGTCCCGTGACCACGCCCGATCCCGACACCGCGCGTTTGCGGACGTCGGCAATCTCTTCCGCGTTCATCGGCCGGAAGTTCGCCGCCACCCGGATGTTGTCTTCCATCTGTCCCTGCGTACCCGCTCCGCAAATCGCGACATGCACGCCGGGCTGGCTCAGCGCGTAACGAAGACAATCCCCTGGGTTCAACGAGCGCAACAGGTGCGCTTTGCCAAACACCTTGATCGCCTGAATGCCGACGCCGGACTCCACGGCAACCGGCAGCGTGTCGGCTTCAAAGCTCAGATAGCTGCGATCCGCCGCGTGCACCGGCAGCATCACCGTGTCCCACCCTGCGTAGGCCTTTAGCAACGCCGAATGAATCGCCGGGTCAAAATGCCCCGTGAACCCGATGAACCGGCACTTCCCCGCCTTCTTCGCGGCCAGAAACGCCTCCAGGGCCCCGCCCGGACTCAGGATCCGGTCGATGTCGTTGCGATCCTGCACCGCGTGGATCTGCCACAGGTCGACATGATCCGTCTTCAGCAGCCGTAGCGAAATGTCCAGGTCTTCCATCGCTTCGCGGGCCGTCCGCTTCGGCGACTTCGTGGTGAGAAACACGTTCTTCCGCACGCCCGCCAACCCGATGCCGTACGCTTCTTCGGCCTTGCCGTCCCAGTACAGCCGCGCGCAGTCAAAGTACGTGATGCCCAAGTCGTACATCTTGCGAACATGCGCCGCCGCGGTGGCGACGTCCGGATGTAGGTCCATCCGCGCACCGCCCTGCGCGATACGGCTCACGCGGATCCCGGTTTTGCCGAACTCCACCGTCGGAATCTGCGGCGTCCGCTGCGCGTACAGTCCGGTGGCGCCCAGGCCTGCGAATATTCTGCCCACAAATCCTCTGCGCTGCATCAACATTACCTCCCGGTCATCTTTTCGAGCTCTTCCGGATACCGCGCACCTTCCACCCGAATGCCCGCGGCCGCCGCGTCAATCTGTTTCAACTCGCTTGGCGAAAGCGTCACACGCGCGGCTCCAACGTTTTCTTCGAGGCGATGCGCCTTCGTCGTGCCCGGTATCGGAACAATCCACGGCTTGCGCGCCAGCAGCCACGCGAGCGCGACCTGCGCCACCGTCGCGCCGCTGCGCTTGCCGGTTTCGGCCAGCAAGTCCACGAGCGCCTGATTGGCCTGTCGCGCCTCCGCCGTGAACCGCGGCAGGATGTTGCGAAAATCACCGTTCGCAAACTGCGTGTCCTGCGTGATCCCGCCCGTCAGGAAGCCCTTCCCCAAGGGACTGTACGGAACGAGGCCGATGCCCAGTTCTTCGAGCAGCGGCAGGATCTCGCGCTCCGGCGTTC
>JAFDVT010000766.1 GCA_018268875.1 Acidobacteriota bacterium | reverse complement strand
TCGGATTGGTCGCCGGCTTTCTTGCCGGCTTCGGGGCCGTCGTTCGGTATGGTGGCGGCAGCACGGCAATCGCCAAATGGTCCTTGTTAGGCGGAGGCGTTGTGGCCGCGCTCGGCGCGATCCTGGTCCTCTTTTTGATCGCCAGCCAATCCCCAGGGCGGTTCTCCGGTGGAGGCGCCGCGTTCGTCCTCGAATACGAATTGGAACTCCCGCCGGAGATTGACCCGGCGCAGGTCAAATACGGCTACCACGGCGAGGGCCCGGAACGCGTTCCCTCCTGGACGTTCCCGAGTGTCACCCGCCGCGACAACGGCGCCCATGTGGTGGCGAGCAGCATGGAAATGTCCGATTCCCCGTCCAGCCGGACGATCCTCCTCTCGCTCGACGGCACGAAGGTGCTGCGGTTCGAGATCCCCGTCGCCGGCTACGTGACCAGCGCCGCGGATTGGACGGAATGGAAGGAAGGTGACGGTGGCATCCGCTACCGCTGGCAGTTGCGAGGGTCGAATTGAGAAACGGCGGCGGGGGTACTGTAACGAATCCGCTATAGTGCTGGGACAACGTCCGATCGTAAGATAGGCTCGTTGATCGTCTACTCCAAGCAATCGGTCCGCATTGCCGAGGTGTTCTCCAGCGCCGAGGCCCGGCTCCCCGAACGGGTGGACATCGTGCGTTTTCGCGACTGTTCCTCGCCGGTGGCCGGGACCGTCAGCTACTCGCATCCGACCTTGCAGGTTTCGCTGCATGCCGATCCCGCCGCGATCCTGGCTGGTATGCGGAAGCGCGCAAGGCGGAAGATTCGCGCCGGCGAGGAGGCGAACTTAGCCTGCGAATGGCGCGCCGGGCGGGATTGCGCGCCCTGGATGACGCATTTTTTCGAATTTTTCGATCGTTTTGCGAATCTTCGAGGCCTGCCGCCGGCCAACCGCGAACGCCTGTCCACCCTCGCCGCCGCCGGGGTCTTACAGTTGACGCGGGCGTCCGATCCCCAAACCCGCGCCGTGCTGGTGTACCACGCCTACACGGTCGCCGCCGGAACGGCGCATTTGCTGCATTCGGCGTCCCTGTTCCGCGCCCGGCAGGGCGACGACGAGTATGCCGAGGCAGTGTCCAACGCCAATGGCTGGCTCACCTGGCAGGACATGCTACGCTTTCGCGCCGATGGGTTCGGATGCTATGACTTCGGCTCCTGGCACACCGGCAACGACCCCGACCAGCTCAAGCTCAACGTCTTCAAGCACAGCTTCGGGGGCGCCATCGTGGACCGGTATTTCGCCGACCGCGGACTCACCCTAAAAGGAAAATTGGCGATTTACGCCCGCAAACTGCAGGGCGTAGCTCGCAAAGGCCGGTAGTTAATCGGCCTCGCCGTCGCGATGCGCCGGGTATCCGCCCGCGCCCGCCGCTTCTTCCTTCTTCTTGTAGCTTTCGATCTTCGACCCGTAGGGACCCTTCTTGGTCCGTTCCAGAAGCGACGTGATCTCGGCCTGGGACATCTTCTTGAACGCCTTCAGTACGCCGACGTTGTGTTCCAGTTGCTCGACGGTTTCGGCGCCCGACACCAGCGTGTCGATGTCCTGGCTCCAGGTATAGCGCAGGCACTCGTCAATCGTGGCGATCTTGTTCTTGGTGAGCGCGCCGATGGCGTTGCTCTTCATCGCCAGCAATCCCAGCCCTTTTTTGCGGATGTTGGGAAGCACCGTGTTGACGAAGCTCAGGTAATGCGGGTCGATGCAGTTCACCGGGTGCTGTACGGTTTCCCAGCCGTCGTAACCGTCGAGCAGGCGCTGGTGGACACCGGGGTCGGCATGGCCGGTAAACCCGATGTGGCGAACCTTGCCTTCCTTCTTAGCTTTTACGAACGCTTCGAGCGAGCCGCCCGGACCGAAAATCTTGTCCACCTCGGCGTGCGTCACCACTTCGTGGCAGCACCACAGGTCGAGGTAGTCGGTCTTCATGCGGCGCAGAGTATTTTCCAGCTGCAGCATGGCCTCGTCACGCGTACGCTTTTCGGCCTTGGACATCAGCAGAACCTTGCCGCGCAGCGACGACTTTCCGCCCAGCGCGACGCCGTACGCTTCATCGGAGGCGCCGTCGTGGTACTTGGCCGCGCTGTCGAACATGTTGACGCCGAGTTCCATGGCGCGGTGGATGATCTTGACGGCTTCCGCCTCGCCTTTCACCCGCATGTGGTAGCCGCCGACGGTGTACTTGGAAACTTTCAGTCCGCTTTTGCCGAGCGTGGACATCGGCATCGGGGTATCGGCCAGCGCGTTGGCCGCTGTAACACCAACGGCGGAGGAGACTTGCAGAAATTGACGTCTATCCATGGGTTTGAGCCTCGGGTTTGTTGCCTCGCAAGGGTTGCTACCTAATTTACAACACCTGTGACGCGGCAAGCACACCCCGGATACCGCTAAGCTGCTGAAATTTTTAAGCGAACGACTAGGTCTATCCAATTGCTATACTGAGATAGGTTTTTCCCCGCTCCGCACACTCTCTGAATCGAAACGAATGAAGTACTGCGCCCCTGTCCTTATTACGCTCGCATGTCTGACGCAGGCAGTTGTTGTTCCGGCCCAGGATTTTCTCCAGGGGCAGGCAGCCCGTGTCGTTCTAGGTCAACCTACTTTTACTTCGCAGGATCCGGGAGCTTCCGACCGGCTGCTGGGTGGAGCGGGCGGTGTCGCCTTCGCCAACGGCATGCTGTTTGTCGCCGACGCCAACAAGATCGCCGCGATCCCGCAGAACCATCGCGTCCTCATTTATAAGGACATCAAGCGCGCCTTCCCGGCCGCCACCGATGAGATCTCGCTGGACGAAACCAACCGTTGCCCGGTTTGCACGGGCCGCCCGAACCTGAGCTACGGCGCCGCTGATGTCGTGCTCGGACAGGCGACGTTTGCCACCACCGACCTCGGTCGTACGCGCAGCGCCCTTCGCCTGCCGACGCAGGTGGCCTCGAACGGCCAGATTCTGGTGGTCGCGGATACGGAAAACAATCGCGTCCTGATCTGGCGCACGATCCCGTCGTCGAACAACGCTCCGGCCGATGTTGTGCTGGGCGCCCCCGACTTTACCTCGATCCGCGCCGGCGTTCTGGACAACAAGAGCTTCCGCGGTCCCCAGGGTGTGTGGATCCAGGGCAACCGCCTGTTTGTCGCCGACACGCAGAACCACCGCGTGATGGTTTGGAACAACATTCCGACCGCCAACGATACCCCCGCCGACTACGTTCTGGGCCAGAAGGACTTTTTGACGACCTCCGAACGCGACATTCTGCAATCGCCCGTCGCCCCGGTGGCCAATCGCCTCCGCAACCCCGTTTCGGTAACCAGTGACGGTAAGCGGTTGTTCGTCGCCGACCTCGGCTACAACCGTGTGCTGATCTGGAATTCGATCCCCACGGCGACGGAAACGCCGGCCGATGTCGTCCTCGGGCAGCCGGACATGACGTCCGAGTTGTCCAACAATTCTTCGGCGCTCTGCGATTCCAACGGCACCGACGCCGACGGCAAGGCGACCTATCCGGTTCGCTGCGGCCGCACGATGGACTTTCCGCGCTTCGCCCTGAGCGACGGCAAGCGCCTGTTTGTCGCCGACGGCGGCAACGATCGCATCCTGGTGTGGAACACCATTCCCACCGAAAACGCCAAAATGCCGGACCTGGTGATCGGCCAGCCGGATTTCGAAAAGAACATCGTCACCGACACCCAGGACTTCTTTACGCCCAACCTGTTGCGCGGCGCTCCCAACACCACTCGTACGCCCACGTCGTTGGCCTGGGATGGCGAAAATCTATACGTCGCGACGCCCTATGACCGCCGCGTGATGGTGTTTACCGCCGCCCGCCCCGACGTCAAGCAGGACGGCGTCCGCAATGCCTTCTCCCGCAACGTGTACGCGATCGGCGTCATGGAATTCGGCGGCACCATCACCGCCGACAACGAACTGACCGTTCAGATCGGCGGCGAGAACGGTCCCAAGTACGTCTATAAGGTGGTGACTGGCGATACGATCGCCACCATCGTCACCAAAGTAGCCGCGCTCATCAACGACGGCCAGGGTGACCCGCTGGTGATCGCGCAAGCGGTCCCCGTCGTCAATGCCATCATTCTGACGGCGCGCCAGCCGGGCGAAACCGGCAATGCGATCACCGTCACTCCGACCCTTTCCGAAAACGCGACCTTGACCGCTACCGGCGGTACTCCCACGGGCGGCGGCGACGCGACCCGTGTGGCGCCCGGCGGCTTGATCGTCATCCAGGGCCAGAACCTGTCCGACGGCTCGGCGCAGGCTCCCGAGGGCGCGCAGTTCCTGCCTCGCGAACTGGCCGGCGTCCAGGTGTACATCGATGGCATTCGCGTGCCGCTGCTCACCGTCTCGCCCACCGAAATCCAGGCGCAGGTGCCGTGGTCGGTGTTCGACGCCAACAGTTCCAGCCTCTACGTCCGCACCAAGCGGAACGACGGCACCATCACCACGACCACCGCGGTGAACCTGCCCGTCGCCTTGCAGAACCCCGGCATCCTGGCCGAATCCGGCGAGGATCCTCGCCCCGGCCTGATTTACCATTCCTCGAGCGCGGCCACTGGCACGGTGCTCATCGACGGTTCGCCGGTAAAGGGCGACGTCGTTACCGTGACGATTGAAGATCGCGCCTACACCTACACGACGGTCGACGGCGATACGGTGAGCTCGATTCGCGACAACCTGATCGGGCAGATCAACGGCAACGCCGATGAAAAGGTCTACGCCGAACCGGTTCCGCAATTTTCTCGCATTCGTCTGCGGGCCAAGGTGGAGGGTCCGGAAGGCAACCGCATCGTGATCGCCGCGAGCAACAGCGAAAGCTCCGGCACCATCATGAACGTCAGCCGCGGAACCCTGTGCTGTTCGAACGTGGCCGGCGCCCGTGTGACGGCCGAAAACCCGGCCGAACCCGGCGAACAGATCATCCTGTACGCAACGGGCCTCGGCATCGTGAGCCCCGACGTGGCGCGTGAAAACGCCGTAACTGGCGTGGCCTACGACAACACGGAACTGAACACCCCGGTGGAGTTCGTGTCGTCGCTCGCGGGCGGACGTACGGCGAACGTGATCAAGGCGGCGCTGAAGCCCGGCCTGGTCGGTGTTTACGAGGTCATCCTCGAATTGAACAGCGACATGCCGACCAATCCTCGTACGCAGGTGACGATTTCGCAGTACCTGTACACGAGCAATATTGTGACGTTCCCGGTTGTGCGCCAGAATTAGCTTGTGAGCGAGCTTCGCTGGCATCCGTTCTTACGGCAGTGGGTCGCGGTGGCGGCCCATCGCCAGGACCGTCCGCAGATGCCCCGCGACTGGTGCCCGTTCTGTCCCGGTTCCGGCAAGGTGCCGGATTCCTACAACGTCCATCTGTATTCCAACGATTTTGCGGCGTTCTCCCTTGCGGAGGACGCCTTTTTCCATTCCCCGGGCCTCTACGCGACGACGGGCGCGCGAGGCGTGTGCGACGTCGTGCTGTACAGTCCCGATCATCAGCAGACGCCCGCGCAGTTGACCGTCGCCCAATGGCGCGACGTCATTGGCCTTTGGACGTCCCGTAGCGAAGAGCTCTACGCGATACCGGGCATCGCCTACGTCGCGGTGTTTGAGAACCAGGGCGAGGCGATCGGCGTGACGATGCCGCATCCGCACGGGCAGATTTACGGATTGCCGGTGGTGCCTCCGCTGGTGGCCGCCGAGATCGAAAGCGCGCAGTTACATTACGACTGTTACGGCGAATGTCTCCACTGCCGCGTGGTCACCGAGGAACTGGCAGCCGGGGTGCGCATCGTTGCCCGCAACCGGCATTTCGTCGCGTTTGTGCCGCACTACTGCCGCTTCCCGAGCGAGGTCCACCTGTACTCTCTGCGGCACGTGGGCCGGCTTTCCGAACTCGACGGCGAGGAAGAAACGCAAGCGCTGGCGGAACTGTTGAGCGAGGTCCGGCGGCGTTACGACGCGTTGTACGGCTTTCCCATGCCCCTGATGATGGCGGTACGGCAACGGAGTTCCGGCGACGAGGGCGAACGGCGTTATGCGCACCTGCACATACAGTTCACGCCGCTCCAGCGTAGTGCCACCAAGCTGAAGTTCCTGGCGGCGGCGGAAACGGCGCACGGCCTGTTTCTGAACGACACCCGGGCGGAAGATCAGGCGGCGGCATTGCGCGACGTGCGCATCGGCTGAACCTTTTTTGCAAAGGTTTCAGACACGACGTGAAATAGACGTTAACAGCGCGTAAAATTTTGAGGGCCAATCGGCCTCGTAACTGTTGTACACTTTTAGCTAGCTTGTTTTTCGAGGCGGAAGGGGTACGTACTCCCTCCCCTCGATCTGACTAAAACTGCTTCCAAGTAGAAGTTAAGGGGTTTCATGAAACACTTCTCCACGAGCAGGCGGGTTCTGGCGACGGTTGCGCTCCTTGCGAGCGCGGCTCTGTCTCCATCTGCTCATGCTCAAGTTTTGTACGGGAGTGTGGTTGGTACGCTGGAAGATCCATCGGGTGCCGCCATTCCCAGTGTCAATCTCGTTCTGACCAATACGGCGACTGGCAAAATTTACGAAGACAAAACCGACGGTACGGGTCGCTACGCGATCGGTAACGTCATTCCCGGCACCTACGATTTCAAGGCCTCCGCACCCGGCTTCAAGACGCAGACCCGCACGGGTCTCACCGTCACCGCCAACACGGTTAGCCGTGTCGACCTGATGATGCAGGTCGGCGCGCTCACCGAAGAAGTTACGGTTTCGGCCGACGCCACGCAACTGCAAACCGACAAGTCGGACTCGCACACGGAACTGAATGCCAAGCAGATCGCCAACATTCCGCTCCCTGGCTACCGCAACTACCAGAGCCTGATCAATCTGGTTCCTGGCGCGACGCCCGCGGCGTTCCAGAACTCGGCGACCGATTCGCCGGGCCGTTCGCTCGCCACCAACATCAACGGCACCAACAAGAACAACAACACCACGCGTATCGACGGCGCGGCCAGCGTCAACCTCTGGCTGCCGCACCACGCGGGTTACGTGATGCCGGCCGAAATGGTGGACGTTGTCAACGTCACCACCACGGCGGCGGACGCGGAACAGGGCATGTCGGGCGGCGCGGCCGTCACCGTGCTCACCAAGTCCGGTACCAACGAATTCCGCGGAAGCGCATTCTGGTACCACGACAACCAGCACCTGAAGGCCCGCAACTACTTCCAGCCGGTTGGCGTACAACAGCCCCTCAGCATCTACAACAACTACGGCGGCACCATCGGCGGCCCGATCGTCAAGAACAAGCTGTTCTTCTTCTACAGCTTTGACGGCACCAAGCAGCGTTCCGGCGCGACGGCGACCTATTCGGTTCCCACCGCCGACATCCGCACGGGCAACTTCAGCGCCTATTCGCAGCCGATCTACGATCCGGCAACCGGCGACCCGGTGACTGGTCTTGGCCGCACGCAGTTTGCGGGCAACATCATCCCCACCAGCCGCATTACGCCCCAGGGCGCCAAGCTCCTGAGCTACTTCCCGCAGCCGAACCTCACCGGCGCCGTCAGCAACTTCTTTGCTGGCGCGACGCCCAAGTTCGACCGCGACTATAACGACGTCAAGATCAATTACAACCGCACGACGAACCACTCCATTTACTTCCGCTGGGGCCGTATGGGCGCCCTGGTGGGTGGCGTGGGCGCCTTCGGCGACGCCATCGGCGGCGCGCCCGGTTCCGATCCCGGCCTGGGCGACACCAAAGTCAAGAACATGTCCGTCGGTCACACCTGGACGATTTCGCCGAACCTCATTCTGGACGGCGTGATCGGTTACCAGCGTCAGGACCAGGTGGTT
Organism: Acidobacteriota bacterium; assembly: GCA_018268875.1. Taxonomy (GTDB): domain Bacteria; phylum Acidobacteriota; class Terriglobia; order Bryobacterales; family Bryobacteraceae; genus F-183. Next base: position 750 of record JAFDVT010000766.1, on the reverse strand, counting down.
CGCGGCACCGACTTCGGCAAGGATTTCCGCAGCGTGCTGGGCATCCCCGGCATCGGCGGCGACGATCCCCGCCAGCAGGGCTTCCCGAACGTGAGCTTCAACGGCTACACGGGCTTCGGCGTCCCCGGCTGGATGCCGCTCGAACGCATCGAACAGAACTACACGATGAGCCACAACCTCAGCGTGATCAAGGGTTCCCACGAAATGCGTTTCGGCTTTGACGGCACCAACTACCGCATGAACCACTGGCAGCCGGAATTGGGCGCGGGTCCCCGCGGCTCCATCAACTTCACCGGCGGCACGACGTCCATCGGTTCGTTCAACCAGTACAACTCGATCGCTTCGACCCTCCTCGGCCTGCCCTACCAGTATCAGAAGAGCATTCAGTACATTCTGATGACGCCGCGTGAATTCCAGTTCGGTATCTACGCTCGCGACCGCTGGCAGGTCAACAAGAAGCTGACCGTCAACCTCGGTCTGCGCTGGGAATACTATCCGTTGATGACCCGCGCCGGCGGCAAAGGCATCGAACGTTTGGATGCGGAAACCAACCAGGTGTTCATGGGCGGCCGCGGCAACGTTCCGGTGTCCAACGGCATGACCACCAGCAAGCGCTTGTTTGCTCCTCGCGTGGGCATCGCCTACCGCCTGAACGACAAGACCGTGCTGCGCACCGGCTACGGCATCAGCTACGATCCGCTTCCGTTCTCGCGTCCGCTCCGCGGCTTCTATCCGCTGACGGTGAACTTC
>JAFDVT010000765.1 GCA_018268875.1 Acidobacteriota bacterium | reverse complement strand
TCGATGATCGCGGCTCGGGTCGCCGGCGTGCCCAGGCCGTTCTCCTTCATCGCATCGGACAGTTCTTTTTCGTCGAGCGTTTTGCCCGCCGTTTCCATGGCCGTCAACAGCGTGGCTTCGGTGAAACGCTTGGGCGGGCGCGTCTTTTTACGAGTCGCTTCCGCGTCCAAGACTTCCTGTTCCTGGTTGACGCGCAGGATGTCCGGCAGCGCGGGGTCTTCTTCCTTTTTTTTCTTTTCCGGCGCGACGTCGAGCACCTTCCAGCCCTGCTGTAGGACGACGGTGCCGGTGGAGTAGTAGCGATCGGTGATGCCGCCGGGGTTCTCGATTTTGGTGATGACTTTGGTGACGGCGGTGATGTATTCGTCGTGCCAGGCCATCAACAGGCGGCGGCAGATGAGGTCGTAGATGCGTGCCTCATCCTGCGACAGGTTCGAACGATCCTTGCGGGTGGTGGTGGGCAGGATCGCGTGGTGGTCGCTGACTTTGGTGTCGTCGATGTAGCGCCGGGTGAGCGGGCGTTCGCCGGTTTCGGGCGCGATGTCCTTCGCTGGATACGCGTCGCGAATGGCTTTGACGATGCCCGGCAAGGTACGGCCGACGTCCGCCGAAAGATGGCGGCTATCGGTGCGCGGGTAACTGATGAGTTTGTGCTTTTCGTACAGCGTCTGCGCGATTTCGAGCGTACGCTGGGCGCTGTAGCCGAACAGGCGGTTGGCGTGACGCTGGAGTTCGGTGAGGTCGTAGAGCAGCGGCGCGGCCATGCGCTGCGTTTCGCCTTCGAGCGATTCGATGCTGGCTTTGCCGGTCCTGGCGCGGGCCGCGATGGCATTGGCTTCCTCGCCGTTGGCGTCAAGGCGGGTGTCGCCGGTGGCATCGCCGCGGAACCAGGTGCCCTTGTACTTCGACTTGCCGTTGTCCGGCGAAAACGTGGCGATGACTTCGAAGTAATCCTCCACGACAAAGTCGCGAATTTCGAGTTCGCGTTCCACCAGCATGGCGAGCGTCGGGGTTTGCACGCGGCCGACGGACAGCTTGTCGTTGAACACGATCGAATAGGCGCGGGACAGGTTCATGCCGACCAGCCAATCGGCGCGGCTACGTCCACGGGCGGCGTCGGCCAGCGGGTCGTAGGCGGCGCCGGGTTTCATGGTCGCGAGGCCTTGGCGGATGGCTTCCGGCGTCAACGAGGAGATCCACAGGCGTTCGACGGGCTTGTCGCACTTCGCGGCTTCGTAGATGTAGCGGAAGATGAGTTCGCCTTCACGCCCGGCGTCGGTGGCGCAGACGATGCGGCTGACTTTGGCGGAGTTCAGGATCTTGCAGACGGTGTCGAACTGGTCCTTGGTGCGGTCGTAAACGACGAGAGGCCAAGTGGCGGGCAGGATGGGCAACAGGTCGCGGCGCCAGGACTTCCATTCGGGCTTCATTTCGTGCGGTTGCGCGAGGCTGACCAGATGGCCGATGGCCCAGGTTACGACATGGCCGTTGCCGTGGAGGAAACCGTCGCCGGCCTTGGATGCGCCGACGATTTTTGCGATATCCCGCGCGACCGACGGCTTTTCCGCTACGATTGCGACTGTCTGCTGCTGCTGTTCCAACCTCTATATTTTCGCTGATTCCCTATGCTGAACTCTATTCGCCCGGCACTTCCCATCGTTCTTCTGATCATTTCGAACACGTTCATGACCTACGCCTGGTACGGACATTTGAAGAAACACCAGGGCATTGTGGCGGCGATCCTGGTGAGTTGGCTGATCGCGCTGGGCGAGTACTGTTTTCAGGTTCCCGCGAACCGCATCGGGTACACGATGTATTCGGGCTACCAACTGAAGATCATGCAGGAAGCGATCACTCTGGTGGTGTTTGTGGCGTTCGCGTGGCTGTATCTCGGAGAATCTCTGAAGTGGAACTACGCTGTTTCCATGGTGTTACTGGCCGGAGCGGTCTTTTTCGCTTTTATGGAGCGGTAGAATGCGCTTGCCATGGGATTACTGACTTGGGAGCAGCGGGACGCGTTCGTACGATCGAACGCGCAGTTTCTTGTGTTGGCCTGCGCCAATGCGTATCGCATCGCGGGTGAGATCACCAAATGGGCCAGCGAAAGCGCGCACGAAGCGGTGCTGTTCGACGAGGGCGATACGCAAGGGTTTATCGCTGTGCGCGACGGCTATGTCGCGCTGTCGTTTCGCGGTACTGAGAGCGACAACCTGGTGGATTGGCGAACCGACGTGCTGGTGCGGCATACGCGTTCGACGGCCGGCGGACAGGTGCATCGCGGGTTCGCGTCGGCGCTGGACAAAGTGTGGGACAAGCACATCGTGCCGGTTCTGGCGCGCTATCCGGATCGCCATCTGTGGATCACCGGGCATAGCTTGGGCGGGGCTCTAGCGGTGCTGGCGGCGAGCCGTGTGACGGACCGCAGCTTTAGCGTGTACACATTCGGGCAGCCTCGCGTGGGCGATGCGGAGTTCGCCACGGCGTGCCAGGCCAGGTTCGGACGGCGGTACTTCCGGTTCGTCCACGGGCGCGACATCGTGCCTCGCGTGCCGCCGTTTACGCCGGGATACCGCCATTTTGGCTGGGAAGTGACCGCCGGTCATTCGGGCGGCGCGTTCCAGCAAGGGCAAGCCTGCGGCGTCGAAAGCGCGGCCGATGCGGTGTCGCTAGCGGCGGGCGTGGGCGGCAACGTACCTCGCAAAGTGGTGGCGTTCGCGCCGCAGTTGCTGAACTGGGTGGAGTCCGCCGCGCGTGGGCAACTGGATGCCGGCCTGGTGCGAGGTCTGCTGGACGGGTTCGGATTTCTGGCGACTACCGGCGTGCGCGAGGTGGTGAATGGGCTGAAGGAGCAACTGGCCGACCCGAAGTCTCTTGCGCTGGGTACGATGACCGACCACGGCATCGCACTCTATCGCGGCGCGTGCGATCTAGAATAGAAGCATGCTTACCCGCAGGACTTTGCTTGGCACGTTGACTGCTTCCGCCGTCGCGTTTTCGCAGCCGAAGGCTGTCGAACCCGGAGATCCCTGGACCGCGAAGGACCTGATTTCGCCGGAGAAGCTGGCGGCGCTCGTGGAAAAGAAGGCCGGCGTGCCGGTGCTGTACGTCGGGTTTCCGGCGCTGTACAAGCAGGCGCACATCCCCGGCGCGAAGCTTGCGGGACCCTGCCGGCAGTCCTCGGGCATGGAGTTGCTGAAGAACGAACTCTCGTCGATGCCCAAGGACAAGGAGTTCGTCCTGTATTGCGGGTGCTGCCCGTGGGATCACTGCCCCAACGTGCGTCCGGCTTGGAGGTTGGTCAAGGAAATGGGCTTTACGAAAGCCAAGCTGGTGACGATTCCGACCAATCTGCATACGGACTGGAGCAGCAAGGGGTACCCGACGGTTCGCGCGCAGGCCGCCTCTTAGTAATTTTTGTTGCAAAAATACCGAAAAACGCTATGTGCTTCTTGAAAGGCTTCCGTTAGGATCCTTTCAAGGAGAATTTTCATGTATCGCAAGACTCTGGTCGTCCTCGCCATGCTTGTCACGGCAGGCATCGCGAGCGCGGACCCCGTCTATGTAGGAAGTTGGATGCCCCATTCGGATAACGCGCCATCGTGGTCCGCCAGTCCGCCCAACGGCCCCTTGGCGTACACGGCGCAAGAAGCCGCGGCGTTGCTATTCGGCGGCAGCCCATCGGACTATGTGATTTCGACTGCCGGCCCCAGCGTAGCCTTGATCAATCACATGGCCTGGTACGACGTAATCGGTTACGGCGGAGCGATGAGGGCTGAGAACTACAGCAACAAATACCTCGGTCAGTACTATGGCCCCACCAATGGCTATGCCCCCAACGATCCAAATAACCCCGCGTCCGCGTACATCCGGGACAACAACGTCACTGACTTGAACTATGCGTTCCGCGTCAACGGCACTTCGGTTCCGGAACCGTCCTCGTACGCGATCCTTTCGGCGGCTGGCGCCGGATTGTTCCTGTTCCGCAGCCGGCGCCGCACGATGGGCAAGTAACGGCCACAAAAACCAGAGCAACAAAACGAAGCCTCCGCGCCGCATGGCCCGGGGGCTTTCGGTTTTTTATATGGCCTGCGCGGCGGTGACGATCGCCGTGACGTAAATGTCGTCGGCGGAACAGCCTCGCGACAGATCGTTGGCGGGCCTCGCCAGGCCTTGCAGGAATGGTCCGAAGGCGGCCGCTCCACCAAGCCGCTCCACCAATTTGTACGAAATATTGCCGCTGGCGACGTCGGGAAACACGAGTACGTTGGCGCGTCCGGCGACGGTGGAACCCGGGGCCTTCGATGCGCCGACGTGCGGCACCAGCGCCGCATCGGCCTGCATTTCCCCGTCGACGTGCAACAGCGGGGCTCGCTCGCGCGTGATGCGCAAGGCTTCCTGCACCTTGTCCACCGACGCGTGTTTGGCGCTGCCCTTGGTGCTGAACGACATCAAGGCCACCGCGGGATCCTCGCCGGTGAGGCTGTGAAAGGTCGACGCGGAGGCGATTGCGATCTCGGCGAGTTCCACCGGGGACGGATCGATGACGATGGCGCAGTCGGCAAAGGCGTAGACGCCAGCCTCGCGCGTGCAGACCATCATGACGCTCGATACGGTTTTGACTCCGGGCTTGGGGCCGATGCATTGAAACGCCGCGCGAACGGTTTCGCCCGTGGTGTTGGCCGCGCCTCCGACAAAGCCGTCCGCCTTGCCCGAACCCACCATGAGAGCCGCGAAATACAGGGGTTTTCGGGCCGTTTCGAGGGCCTCCACCTCGGTGACGCCCTTGGCGCGGCGGCGTTCGTACAACAGCGCGGCGTAGTGTTTGGCATCGGGACAGGTGGCGGAGTTGGTGACCAGAACCGGGTCCAGAATGTCTTCGTTGCGCAGCCTGCGGGCGGCGGCGATCACCCGCGGGTCATCGCCTTCCGGGAACACGATTTTTTTCTTGCGGGGTTGCACGCGCAGACGTTCCTTATGCTTTTCGAGGAACCGCGCCGCGGATTCGATCATCGCTTTATTTTCGCATCGCGGGGTACAATTGCAGTGTCATGAAAGGCAATCCCAAAGTTATCGAGCAGCTGAATCAGGCGCTGCGCGAAGAGTTGACGGCGATCAACCAGTATTTTATCCACGCGGAAATGTGCGAGAACTTCGGGTATTCGAAGCTTTCGGCCTACATCAAGAAGCAGTCGATCGGCGAAATGATCCACGCTGAAAAGTTGATTGAGCGCATTCTCTTCCTGGAAGGCACTCCCAGCATGGAGCCGATGGCTTTGAAAGTCGGACAGAATGTGAAGCAGATGCTCACCAACGACCTGGAGCTGGAAACCAATGCTGTTTCCATGTACAACAAGGCCGTCGAAATCGCCCGCACGGAAGGCGATAGCGGTTCGCGCGAGATCCTCGAAACGCTGGTGAAGGACGAGGAAGAGCACGCCGATTGGTTGGAAATGCAGCTGCACCAGATCAACGAAATGGGCTACGAGCGCTACCTCAGCACGCAGGTCGGCGACGGCGGCCAGAAGTAAAAACTTAGCGGCTTTCCGGCATCGTCACTTTGCGCCCGGCGGCGGATGGGGAGGAAGCACCTTCTTCTTCCCCGCGCAGCCATACGAACAACGGCGCAAGTGGCGATGGCGGAGGCCACGGCAGTACGATCCGCAAGGTCTGCGCGTCCGCGCCCTTGGGAGCCGTTGTAATGGCGGCGCCCGGCTGATTTTCCCACCCCGCCTTTTCGATCCGTTCGAGATCGGTTCCTCGCACAATCGCGACAAATCCGTTCGGTGATTTTTCGTCGGTCCAGGTCAACGACTGGATCTTTGGCAGCCGCACCACGCGTCCCACCGGCGTTGGCGCGGAGGTTCCGGCGGCTTCCGTTTCGATGGTGAATTGCAATTGGCAGCCGGATTGGCCGGCCTCGCCGGGGTCGAGCACGGCGAAGTACGTCTGTTTGCCGGCGCTATCGAACTTCGCTCCGTTCGCGCGGCGTTCGCCGAGCCGGATTTTCCACGACCCGAGGGATCTTGCGGGATCGGCGCAGGAGGCCAGCAGCGACGCCGGCGCTTCGACGTTTTCCGCCTGAATCGCGAAGGCCACCGGCATGCCCGACGGCAGTTCGTGCTCGCGCAACGCCGCCGGGAGGCTGTCGGGTAGCGTCGCGGTTACCGAGACGATCTTCGGCTTGGGTCCCGCGACCTGAAATTGCAAGCCTCCGGGGATGGCGAGCTTTGAGCCGCGGCGTACATTGGCCGCCAGCGTGACCAGCGCATCGCGTTCCGTGTCCGTGCCGTCGAGGAGGTCGACTTTCAGCTCGCGGCCCGGGGTTTCGAACGCTTTGGGAGTGAGCCTCGACAGACCGGTTCCACGCAGGGTGATGCGTTGCGGTTTGTGGTTGCCTTCGTTGAGGCGAAACGGCGGGGCGGCCGCATCGAACCGTGGCGGTTCCGGCGCGATGCGCAGCGGCACCTCCGTCACTTTGCCGTTGATCTGTTCGAGGGCCAGCAGGTAATCGCCGGCACGAAAGGCGCTGGTGTTGATCTCCAGCTCAAGCCGGTTCTGCGGGCCGCCGCGAAAGCCGAGCGGTAGGCGGAACTCCAGTTCGTTGCGGATCGCCCCCTGGTGTCCGGCGCGCTTCAACGCGACCTTTTCGACAAATTCGAAGTCGGTACCGGCGAGTTCGATGGGGGCCATGCCGCTGTTTTCGGTTAACCGGATGGCGGATTCCGGCGTGGGCCGCGCACTGCGCAGATCGCCGGGCGGGGCAATGCGCCAGGTGCCCGCGACGTTCACCGTGTCCCAATCCCAATGCCCGACCAGGCGGTAATTTCCAGGTACGACGTGTTCGGCGTGGCGCAAGTCCAGCTTCACCCAGCCTTTGGATGGCAAGGTGCGGAGCGGAGGCACGGAGACCTGCCGGTTGGTGGCAAGATCCACGAGCGTCCATTCGCGAACGCGGTCGATGAGCGGCCAATCCCGCGCGTTGGCGGTTTTGAGAGGAATGGCGCTCAGGGCTCCGGCGGGGATGGTGAGATTGCGGGCCTGTTCGACCTTCGGCGCGGACCGGCTCAACAACTGATAGCCCCACAAGTAAACGAGGCGGTTGCGGGTTCGCGTCAGCATCTTCTGCGAACAGAGCGTCAGGCCGTCGGGCAGGGCGGATTCGGCGTAGACGGTACGGAATTCGGAATCCGGCAGTAGCCAGGATTTGGCGACGGCCAGCGCGCCTCCACCGGGAAACAGACCGCCGGCGTTTTCCATGGCCATTCCAGCGGCGAGGCTCGCGCGGGTGACGGGTCCTACGATACGGCCGCCGTTGAGCGGATTGAAGAAGGTGGAGGCCGGGTTCAACGTACGGGTCAGGGTGAGCAGCGCTTCTTCGAGCGGCGCGGCGCCACGGAGCGCTTTGGACGGATCGTCCACCACTTCCTCTTCGTCGTCCATGGCGCTGAGGGCTTCGAGCGCGTTTTCGAGTTCCACGGTGCGCGAGGCGTAGAGCGCGAGGTCGTTGATCAGATCGTCGTCGCGCGATACAAGGTTGTTGACGCGCTTTTCATCCAGCCCCTGCGGGGCGAACACGAGCAGCAGGGTGCCGACGCGATAAGGCATGGTCCACTCGGTAGGCGCGTCGGCGGAACGGGGTTCGAGGACGGTGGCTCCTTCGGCGGCGCGCGTATCGGGGTCGGCGGGCAGGATCATGAGCGCCAGCTTGCCGCTTTTCTTGAGGGTGTCGGGCAACTGGATCGGCTCGTAGGTCAGGATGCTTTTTTCCGGCAGGGTGTGAACGGTGCGCAACGGCAGAGGATTGCGTCCGGCGACCGGCGATTTGACCAGCATGCGGATGGTTCCCACCGTGGAGGTGCCGAGGCAACTGCGCTGCTGCGTTTGCGGGGTGGTCTGTGCGGGAAGAAGCAGCGCCGAAAGAGCTGCCGTCAGGATCAGAATCCGTCGCATGATCCTACTGTAGCGGGCGTTGGGGCCGAAAATGCGATGATAAAAACGTTGTCCACCCTTACCGGCGCCGCCGCTCCTGTATCTCCCGCAGAAAGAATCGCTCCGGAACCAGCGAGCGTGTGGGACCGGCTTGCCTCGAAGCTGTCGCGCGTCACCTCCACCGGCGACCTGATTGCCGAAATCGACGGGTTGCGGTTTGTGGCCATCGGAGCGGTGCTGTTGCATCACATCGCGTCCATTTCGATGGAGGCGAGCACCAGGTTCGGGGCTCCGGTGAAGTTCCCGCGGGACTGGCGGCGGTTGTCCGAGGACAGCACGCTAGTGCACGCGCTGTGGCAGGGGTACTTTGGGGTGCACCTGTTTTTTGTGATCAGCGGGTTTGTTCTGGCGCTGCCGTTTATCCGCCACTATCTCGGTAGCAGCGGCAAGCCGTTTCCCAGCCTGAAGTCGTATTTCCTGCGCCGTGTGACGCGGATCGAACCGCCGTACATCATCAATATGACGGTGTGCCTGGCTTTGCTGGCGCTGTGGATGCCGATTTACTGGGAGACTTGGCAGCATTTTCTGGCCAGCCTCCTGTATGTGCACAACCTCATTTACAGCCGTGGAAGCACGATCAACGGGGTGGCTTGGTCGCTCGAGATCGAGGTGCAGTTCTACATCCTGGCCCCGCTGATTGCGTCCGCGATCTTTTCGATCCGTAACGCGGTGGTTCGCCGGACGGTACTTACTGCCGCAATAGTAGGTTGTGCCGCCTGGACGCAGTTCGTGCTGTGGAAGACGCCTTACCAGAATCTGAAAATGAGTCTGCTGGCGTACATGCAGTACTTTCTCGCCGGATTCCTGCTGGCGGACCTGCATCAGACTGGCGTGGTGAACAACCGGCGGCAGTCCTTTCTGTGGGATGTGCTGGGGGTGACCGGGGCGGTGCTGGTGCTGCTGGCGATGATGATCTGGCGCGACCCGTTGTACTGTGTACTGCCGTTCCTGGTGCTGCTGTTCTACGTTGGCGCGTTCCAGGGCCGCATCCTGCAGCGGTTCTTTTCCGCGAGGCCGATCGTGATCATTGGCGGGATGTGTTACACGATCTATCTGTATCATGTGCCGATCATCACTCTTTTCAAGGGTTTAGTGCATGCGGTGGCGGCGCCGCAATTGCCGTTGTGGGCGGACTTCGGGATTCAGGTGCTGGTGCTGACGCCGCTGATTCTGGTGATTTGTTCGGTGCTGTTCGTCTACACCGAAAAACCGTTCATGGGTTGGACCATCGGGAAGAAGCGTGGCCGATGAGCGAGCGTCAGGTGGTGGGTACGGTTCGGGCGACTAACACGGATCCGGATTCGGAAAACCGCATCCATTCGGACCTCGTGGCGCGGCGCTACGGGTTCGCAGCGGGGTTGGTGCCCGGGGTCGAGATCTTTCAGTTTTTGGCGGGTGCCGCCCAAGCGATCGCGCCTGGATGGCTCCGTTCGGGATGGGGACGGCTGGAATTGAAGCAACCCTACTTCGACGGCGAGCCAATTACGATCGCGATAGCAGAAGATCGCGTGTATGCCGACGACCGGGCGGTGCTTTCGGTGGAAGCGAGGCCGGATCTGCGGGCGCAGGCGTCGATTCCCAAGGTGGCGCTGGAACATGGCGGGTCCAACCGGCCCGAAGCGACACCGGAACTCCTGTCGGAAGGCACGGTGTTGGGGACGTTGTACGGGCGGCTAAAGGATGCGACGCCGGGGTCCCGGAAGGCCAAGGAAATTCTGGAGTTTGCCAACCAGATCCTGATGCGGAATGTGCGGCTCGAGCCGTGGCTGCACGTCGAAAGCGAGATCCGCTGGTACGGTTTGGTGGAAACGATCGAGACGTTTGAAGTTCGGGGCCGCGTGGAGCGGGAATGGGAAACGGGAAAGGGTCACCGGATGGTGCGCATTCGCGTGGAATACTGCGACCCGGCGACCCTGGATCTTGCTGCGGCCGTGGAGCACACGGCGGTGTGGAAACTGGCGGCTGGCTACCAGCTTTCGCCGGTGCGCTGAACGTTCAGTCCGGTTTTGGCGGTGAGCGTACCGAGAACGTTCTGGTAGTTATGGCCTTCGAGCCAGAGGGTTGCGGTTTCCTGGCCGGCGGGCGCATCGTACTGGATGCGAACCTGGTGTTTGGGCACCATTTTCAGCTTTTTCGGCATCCGGATCTTACCCTTTTTGTCGACCGTGGGTTCGGCGGCGGCAGTCGTGCGTTCGTACTGCAGATTGCGGATGGCGCGGTACGGGATGTGCATTTCTTCCCCATCTTTGGGAACAAAGCGGAGTTCCGTCTTTGCGTCGAAGGTCAGCCAGCCGTTGCCGGTGCCCACCTTGGTGACATCCCCGTAGGTCGGGGTCGCATAGTAGGACGATTGCGGCGACAGCGCACCCTGGGCGAAACCCATGGCGGCAGTGGCGGCGGTTACCAATAAAGCTTTTTTGAGCATCAATACCTGCCTCTACACAGTCCTATCGGCATTTGTGCGCCACCTCTTTATAGGTCGCGAACGCATCCCGGAACTGTTGTATGGATTTCCTCGGGCGCGTGCCGCATACTGGCCTTGAGGAACTGGTTATGAACCCATTCTTATGGCGAGGACCTGAGTTTCTGGTGTTTTATCTAGCACTTGCCGGGGCGGTTTTGATCTGGCAGGCGGTGCGAAAATCCCGGCGTCAGGCGTTGGCGCCGGGGCAAAAATTGAATCTAAGCGACCCATATGAGGTCGCTTTTTTACGTTCGGACGCGGCTGGAGCGATTCGCGTCGCGGTGGTACGGCTTTTGGACGAAGGCGTCCTGAAAGAGACGGCCGGAGGCAAGATCCGGTGTGTGGTCAACGACTTAGGAGCTCCCAAGTTGGCGCCGCTCGAAGCTGCGGTGTACGAAAATTGCCGGATGGAACGGGATCCGCAACAAGTCCCGACGGACTGGAACCTGCGACAGGATCTGGCGGGGATTTTTGCGGCGTACGAGTCCCGGCTATCGGCTGGCGGGTTCCTGGTGGGACCCGGGTTGCGGCGGCAGAACATCAATGACGCCATCTACTTCGCGACGTTTCTGATCGCCGTGGCGGGCATCAAGATTCAGTATGCGCTGTCGACCGGGCATCGCAACATCTGGTTCCTGGTGATGCTGTGTGCGGTGGCGGCGGTGGCCAGCGTGATGATCGGGGTGTCCGGACGGATGACCGAGTTGGGTTCGAAAACCATTGAAAACCTGAAGAAACTGGCCCAGCCGGCGGCGGCTTCGGGGTTCCATGCGCGGGGCGGGGAACTGGCCATGGCGGCGGCTCTGTTCGGGTTCGCGGCGCTGCCTTCATTGGCCGGGGAACAGTACCGGCGGCTGTACAATGACGGCAGTACCTACTATGGCGATAGTGGTGGCAGTAGCGGCAGCAGTTGCGGCAGTGGAGGCGGTTGCGGCGGCGGGGGATGCGGTGGCTGCGGGTCCTGATCGCTTCGGGTTTGGCTGGCGCGCGGAACTCGCGATGGGCATCTTTCTGCATCTGGATGAGATCGACATCGTCGAGGTGATCGCCGACGACTATTTTGACGCCACCGGCAAGCGTGCGGAGGTTCTTCGGACGCTGGGACAACAGGTGTCCGTCACCTTGCATGGCGTAGGGCTGGGTCCCGCGTCGGCGGCGCCGGTGGACAGCCAGAGGCTGGACCGGTTTGCGAGGCTGATCGAGCGGGTGCGGCCCGATTCCTGGAGCGAGCATCTGGCGTGGGTTCGCGCCGGGGGCCGCGAGATCGGACATCTGGCCGCGCCCTGCCGGAACCTGGGAACGGTGGAGGGTACCTTGCGGAATATTGCGACGATGCGGCGTGTTACCGGGACGGCGCCGGTTCTCGAAAATGTCGCCACGCTGATCGACCCGCCGGCCAGTCCCATGACGGAGGCGGAATGGCTGACCACCGTCCTCCGGGAAGCCGATAGCGGACTGCTGCTCGACCTGCACAACGTACACGCCAACGCCACCAATTTCGGGTTCGACGGCGTCGCCGATTTTCTGCGGCGGATTCCGCTCGAACGGGTTCGCACGATCCACCTGGCGGGCGGCCGGATGTGGCGGGGAAGGCTGCTGGACGACCATCTGCACGATGTTCCGGACCCGGTGTTCGATCTGCTGGAAGAGACCGCGGCGCGCGCGCCACAGCCGTTGACGGTCCTGATCGAGCGCGACGGCCGGTATGAAGGTGTCGATTCGATGCTTGCGCAACTGCGCCGGGCGCGGCGCGCGGTGGCTGCCGGAAGGTCGCGGCAGGCGTCAATCATGACGATGATCCGCACCGGAATCCGGTTCGAAGAAGTTCTGGCACGGCTGTACACCGACGAGGCGTACCGGCGGCGGTTCCTCGCGGAAGATCCGCTGGCGATGGCGCGCGAGGCCGGCCTCGACGAGGCGGAAGCCGCGGCGCTTGCGGCGATTGACCGTGAGGGCCTGGCGCTTGCCGCCGATCGGTTCGCCTTCAAACGCGATGCTAAAGTTTGAAGATGAAAAAAGCGGTTGCGGTCCTGGTGTGCTGCTCGTTTTTACTTCCTGCCGCCGACATTGAGGCGGACTACCGGGAAGTTTCCCAAAAAATCATAGACGCGGCGCTGGCCGATCAGGAGGGGCTCGACCGGTTGCAATACCTGTGCGACCGCATCGGACACCGGTTGAGCGGTTCGGCATCGCTCGAAAAGGCGATCGAATGGTCGGCGGCCGAGATGAAGAAGGCCGGGCTCACCAATGTGCAAACGCCGCCGGTGAAAGTGCCGCACTGGGTGCGCGGGAACGAATCCGCGACGATGCTGGCGCCGACGGTGAAAAAGCTGCCGATGCTGGGGCTGGGAATGAGCGTGGGTACGCCTCCCGAAGGCATTACGGCGGAGGTTGTGACGGCGGCT
>JAFDVT010000764.1 GCA_018268875.1 Acidobacteriota bacterium | reverse complement strand
GAAGGCGCCGACATGGTTCGCCGCAATCTGATCCGCGGAAATCGCGATGTCGATCTCGTTCCGCTTGGCTGCGTTCGGCAACATCGCCGTCAGCCAGGTGGATAGTTCCAGCGCGTGCGGAGCCCCATTGAAAGGCGCGATGCCGACCCCCGCAATCCCCTTCATCAGGACGCATTGATTGAGCACCGGCCGCAGCGATTCCAGCGCCGGAGGAGGCGACGACAGAAAGCTTTCCGCGCTCGCCGGCCAGAACTGATCCATGATCACGCCGTGAGGCATGTACATGAACCCCAGGCGCACAGGCGGCTTGTTCGCCTTGGTGTCGGCTGCCCAGCCCAGGGAATCCATCAACGGCAAGGCGAGTGAAACTCCCAGCCCTTTCAGACAAGCCCGCCGGTCAATTCTGCTCATTGGGTTTCCTCACTTCTTCAATTCGCCGATGCGTAAAAGGATAGCTGGTCACAACGCCGTCGATCAGCGCCCGCATGCGATATCCACCGCCGGCGATCTCGCCCATCAAATTCTCCACCACGATCTCGTCGTAGCCTTCTAACTTCCGGCCCAGCGCGTAGGCCAAAAGTCTCTCCGCCAGGTTCCGCGCGACGTCGGCGTTGCGCCCGGCAATGATGGCCTTCAGATCCGCGGGACCCGAAAAACGCTTCGCCCCCGGAAGCTCACCAGTCGAGTCGATCGCCTGGCCATTGCTATCCCGGTCGCGCCACCGTCCGATCGCGTCGAACTTCTCCAAGCCGAACCCGATCGGGTCCAGAATCCGATGGCAATTGGCGCAAACCGCGTTGGTCCGATGCAACTCGGTCCGCTGCCGCACCGTCATGTTCGCGATCGCCGCCTGGTCCTGCTTGTCCAGCGCCGGAACATCCGGCGGGGCCGCCGGCACGTGTTCGCCCAGCACTTGCTCGAGCACCCACACGCCGCGCTTCACCGGACTCGTGCGATTCGGAAACGACGTCGCCGCCAGAATGCCCGGCATCCCCAGCACGCCTCCGCGATTGCCGTCACGCAGCGCGACCTTCCGCATCGCGGGCCCCGTAACACTCTTCTCCAGGCCATAAATCGCCGCCACCGTGCCGTTCAGATACGTGTAATCGCCATCGACAAAGCGAATGACACTCTCGTTGTCGCGAACGATGCTCTCGAAAAATAGCCGAACTTCGTCGTACATCCCCTGCCGCATCCCAGCCGTCATTTGCGGAAACAGCACCGGGTCGAACACCTGCCGCTTCAAACCGCCGACACCCAGCCACTGCGCGCCAAAACCATCGAACAAAGCTCGCGAACGCCGGTCGTCCAGCATGCGTTTCGTCTGCGCCTTCAGTACCGCCGGTTCGTGCAATTTCCCACTGCCGGCAAGAGCCATCAACTGGTCGTCGGGCATTGTTGCCCACAGCAGATACGACAACCGCGAGGCAAGCTGATAATCATCCAGCGGAACGATCCCGTTGCTCGACGACGCTTCTCCAGCAGTAACAGCAGGCGTAATAAACAGGAACTGAGGCGAAACCAGCACTGCCTTCAACATCAAATGAAGCGCCTGCGAATGCGCCAATTTGTTACGCTTCCCCAGATCGTACGCCGCCACCAGGACATCCAACTCTTGTTCCGTCGGAGGCCTGCGATACGCCTTCCGCGCCAGCGACCGCGCGACCTCTCGCGGCGCAGTGGATTGGCCGAACAACCGCTTCTCGACAGCCGTGCGCGGACGGCCCGGCGGCGCGACAATCTGCCGCAACACCTGATCGGCGATCGTCAAATACTGTTCAAGTTGCAACGACGAAAGCGAATTCAGGTACCCCTGCCCGCTGACCTCATCCGGCAGCCCATCCGCGATCGACGGATCGACCCCGAACAGGTCCCGCAGCGTATTGCCGTACTCGGTTTTGGTCAACCGCCGGATGACGAACGGTCCCGGATCCTTATCGCTCAGGTATTTCAGCTTCGCCAGCCACTCGCCGAACATCTCCCGGTCAGCCTCGCTCGGCTGAGGCGCGCCCTTGGGAGGCATGTCATGCGCTTTCACCCGGGCGTCCGCCCGTTTCCACTGCTCGGTAAAAGCCGCATGCCCAGGACTCTTCAAAGCCGGCGAGAAATTCACGCCACCCCGAGTCGGCCGCCTATTCTGGTGGCAGGGAATGCAGTAGGTCGTGACAAACGGCGTCACGCGCTCGCGAAAGAACAGGTCCGCATCGGACTTCCGTGCGTCCTGATTCGCGGCAGAGGCGTCCAAGCCAAGGATCAGCAGGCAAGCGCCGAGCGATACCGGCAGTTTACGTGTCGCAACAACACCAGCGGCCATGTTGGTTGAAAGAGGTTCCCGTGCAAAGCTTATCACGCACGCAATGCCGGCAACGTCGCCTCTAGATGGGATGTTGGAAGAAAATTTCGCTCCACTTTGTATGCGATTTCCGAACTTACCGGGTGTCTGCGGCGAAATCGCCGCACCCATGGCTGGCTACTGCCGCGGCAGACGCGCCAGCGCGAAACTTACCTTCTCGGCCAGCCTCGAGCATGACCGCTGATACTCAACCCGTCGGAACGCGCTGAGAGCCCGCACACCGGAATTCGGAGGCAACAAATCAAAATGCCAGAGCAGTGACTTAAGAACTTCGGCTCCAGGGGCACTGACCTTGACTGGAGAGCGTTCTGCGAATGATTCAGCCCATCTTTCAACGCGAGTTGAAAACTCTTCAGGCTGGACCTCTGCTAAAAGCGGGCGCGCGGAACGCAGCCACGGCGTGGTCGGGTCATTCTTCCACGGCGTCAAATTCAGGAACAAAGCTCGCCACGCCGTCGATAGTGTCTCAAGCTCCACGCGGATGAGCGTCGTCGCGCATTCTTCCGCCTGGATGTTCTTGTTTGGATCATTCCACAACAGTAGACCTGCGATCCGCCCCGCGCCCTGGGATCGGCTGCTCTTACGTCTCATCTCGTAGACGTCTTCGAGAGCGGGAGTCAGGCCTGGCCAATAGCCCAGCCTCGCGATGCTCTTGGCGATCAAAACGGCCAAGGTTTCGCTAGGGAAACAGCACTCAACAAAATGCGGGAGCAGCGTCAGGCAGTCCTGCGCGGATTGCCGATCGAATTCCAGTTGGGGTCTGCGAATCAGGTATTCCATCATCTGCCATAATTTGGCGGCTTGCGGATTCCAGCCACAGTGATTTGTGTAGGCCCGCATGAGCTGTACCAGCAGGAGGCCCTGCTCGGATGGGCTCAGCCGCAGATCCCGCACAAAGCGCCCGCACTCGGTTCGGAGACTACGATCGTCCCGCGTCGCAGAGTTCGCGTGCACGAATTGTTGCAGGCGCTCGGCGACCGATGGCAGCATCGATTATAAATCGGCGCGTAGGGCTGGGCTCTTGAGGGTTTTGTCCAGAAGATGAGGCAAAACTTGGACTGTGGCTTTTCGTGGATTCGAAATGGAAGTGATTGAAGCCAATAGTGTTTTAGAGGATGGCTCGGGGTAGCCCGCTGAAAGTTGCCTACTACAAATGGGTTGGGACGATTTGGCTCCGTAGGGCAAAATCGTGGTCGTTGGCCCAAGTCGCCATAATCGGCAGACTAGTATTCTGGGGCTCCATCGACCCAGGGCGTCTTTAGAGAGCCAAGTCGGGGGCGTGGCAAGTGCTTGATTTTACTGCGTGAGACCACATTGCCCTTGGCGACGCTCCGAACCGGAGAATTGTTTAACATCCGGAGAATCTCATGGAGGGTGATCCGGCTCGCACGCTCTCACTGGGTCTGCCGACGGACGTCGCGCAGATATGCGGCAACCTCCTGGAAAGCCGTCGCGGCGTCAATCCCAAGGGAGCACTCCTCCGCCATGGCCGCGAAGGGCGCTACCCAGTTCTCCGGTGGCGGCGCCAGATCAGCGGGAAGATCGTGTGTGCCGCGCCTGGCGAACGTCCTCCTGATTGCCTCTGCTACGCGCTCTGTGTCCATGATCCCGGACCGGACCAGGAGCGCGACATCGACGAGGTCACGGACGCGGCTGTTCGGGGCTCCGTCACGTGGAAGAGTATAGGCGTGGATCTTCTCCGCGAATTGCTGTTCGCTCTGGATCACAGGGATCAAAGGAGCGCCAAGCCCTGCGAAGCCTAGCCAGTCGCGCGTCGGAACAGTATCTGGGGGATCTACGATCACGTCGCCAATGCCGACGTCGAGGTGGAACTTCACAAAGGTGCGCCCGGCCATCATTGCCTCAACCGGGTAGCGCGCGCCGCCGTACGGAGCTCCATCGAGATCCATACCGGCCTCGCCGACGCGAAAAGTGAAGTGATCACCCGCGTCGATGGCTCCGACGTCTTGCAGTAGCGCCAGGATCATGTCGCCTGCGCCGTCGGGCTTGCTGCGGACGGTGAAGTCCAGGTCCCTCGTCGCTCGCGCCATCTGGAACCGAAGTTCCATAGCGTAGCCGCCTTTCAGGACCCAATCGGATCGGTCGCCGGCAAACAGGCGTACGAGGAAGCGATCGAATGCGACTTGACGACGCAGACGCTGGAGATCGATGGCCTCGTCGCGGGAGATCTTCTTGAGGCGCTCCTCGAGTGCCGTGCGGAGCGCTGGGCCTGAGCTGTACTGGCGAGCACGGGTCATCTCTTGCGTCCTTCGAGTTCGTTCACAATCTCCGCCACGTCCGGTTGCTTGAGTGCGTGATCGACTTGGCGTTTCGTGATCGTACCTCGACGCATCGCTTCAGCAAATGCTGTTTGAAGAGCGGGCTTCG
>JAFDVT010000763.1 GCA_018268875.1 Acidobacteriota bacterium | reverse complement strand
CGAGCATCCGCGCTACGAACACGCCACCGAAGAATTCCGTATTCATGCCGATCGCCTCAAGGCGCGACCAGATGCTTTCCCCGGCATAGGCGCGATAGGGGCACGTCGCGACGCCAACCTTCGCGTCGTCCTGGAACTCCGCAGCAATCACCGTCAGCATGTGCGGATTGTCGACGCGCATGTCGGAATCGCTCATGATCAGCAGGTCATGCGAGGCCTCGCGCATCATGCGGTCGAGACTCCAGACCTTGGCGTTCGGATACGGCGGTTCACCGACGATCAGCAGTCGCGATGGCACCTGCGGAAACTCCGCCTGCAACTTCCGCACGATGGGGACAGACGGATCTGACTCCACGCGGACCGCGAACAGGATCTCCCACGGGCCACGGTATTCCTGCTCGAAGAACGTGCGCAGGTTGCGTTCGAGGCCGTCGTCCAAGCCCGCCAGCGGCTTCAGAATCGAGATTCCTTCCGGCGGCAGACGCAAAGGCGAAGGCCGCACGGAATTCCATTTCCGTACGGCCAGAATAATCAGGATGCAATACACCCAACTGCCGAGCAGCAGGGCACCTGAGATCCAGATCACACCGCTTTGGTCTCGATTTCGTTCTGGATCCGGTTGAGGAAGTCCTCAAGCGTGTGGACGCCCAGGTCGCCGTCCTTGCGATGGCGCACGGACACGGAACCGGTTTCGGCTTCCCTGCCCCCCACCACCAGCATGTACGGGATCTTCTGCAACTGCGCGTCGCGAATCTTGAGGTTCACCTTCTCGCTGCGATCGTCGAGCTCCACGCGGATGCCCGCTTCCTTCAGCTTTTCGGTCACCTGCTTGGCGTAGTCGAGTTGCTTATCGGTAATCGGCAGCACGGTCGCCTGCACCGGCGACAGCCAGGTCGGGAACGCGCCCGCGTAGTGTTCGATCAGGATACCGAAGAACCGTTCGATCGAGCCGTACAGCGCGCGATGCACCATCATCGGCTGATGCTTCTTGCCGTCTTCGGCGACGTACTCGAGGCCGAACCGGCGCGGCAACGTGAAGTCGAACTGCGCCGTGGACAACTGCCATTTGCGGCCCAAGGCGTCCACCAGCTTGACGTCGATCTTCGGACCATAGAACGCAGCCTCATCCGGCGCGACCTTAGCGTCGATCTTGAGACGTTCGCACGCGCGGACGAGCGCGGTTTCGGCCATCTTCCACTGGTCGGCCGTACCGTCGTACTTGCCGCTCGCGCCGCCGTCCCACGTCGAAACCTCGGCTTCATACTGATTGAAACCGAACGTCCGCAGCGTGTCGAACGCGAACTCCAGGCAGCTCACCACTTCGTCTTCGGTCTGTTCCGGCGTGCAGAAGATGTGCGCGTCATCCTGGGTAAATCCGCGAACGCGAAGCAGTCCGTGCATCACGCCGCTGCGTTCGTAACGGTACACCGTGCCGAGTTCGCCGAGGCGCACCGGAAGCTCGCGGTAACTGCGCAGGCGATCCCGGAAGATCAGGATGTGGAACGGGCAGTTCATCGGCTTCAGCTGATATTCCGCGTCGTCGAGAGGCATGCGGGTGAACATGTTCTCGGCGTAGAAGCCGTAATGGCCGGAGGTCTTCCACAGGTCCGAACGCGCGATGTGCGGCGTGTAGACGAGCGAATAGCCGCGCTTCAGGTACTCGTCGCGCATCCAGTCCTCGATGATCTTGCGGATCATGCCACCTTTGGGGTGGAAGAAAATCAGACCGGGCCCGGCAAGTTCCTGAATGCTGAAGAGGTCCAGTTCCTGGCCGAGCTTGCGATGGTCGCGGCGCTTGGCTTCTTCGAGCTTTGCGATGTACTCGTCCAGTTCCTTCTGGCTGAAAAACGCGGTGCCGTAAATGCGCTGCAACTGGGCGTTCTTTTCGTCGCCCTTCCAATAGGCGCCTGAAACCGACATCAGCTTGAACGCCTTCAGACGCTTGGTGGACGGTACGTGCGGACCGCGGCAAAAGTCGATGAAGCCCGGCCCCAGCGTGTATTCGCTAAAGGTCTGGTCGGCCTTGTCGCGGATGAGTTCGCACTTCATCCAGGCGTCCTTGTACTTCTCCAGGCCCTCATTCTTATCCGTCATCACGCGCTCGTACGGCAGGTCGCGATCGCGGATTTCCTTCATCTTCTTTTCGATCTTTTCCAGATCTTCCGGCGAGAAGGGTTCGGCGCGCTGAAAGTCGTAAAAGAAGCCTTGTTCGGTGGGCGGACCGATGCCGAGCTTGGTTTCCGGGAACAGTTCCAGCACCGCGGCGGCCAGCAGGTGCGCGGTGGAATGGCGGTACACCTCCAGCGCTTCCGGATTGCGCGAGGTCAGGATCTCGAGGGTCGTGTCGGTAGTCAGCGGACGGTTCAGGTCCTGCAATTCCCCATTCACTCGCGCGACTACGGCGTCATCGGCCAGGCGCGAACTGATCGACCGTGCGATTTCCATTGGCGTGCTGGAGGCAGGTACGGACTTTTGGCTGCCATCCGGCAACGTCACATTGATGTTGCTCATTCGCTCTCTAGGGTATCAAAACACATGAAAAAAGCCCTCATTCCGAAACAGGAATGAGGGCGGGAAACACGACAACAAGGTGGCACTCGCGCATCATTGGCTGAGGCGCAGGATGAAGGATGCAATTCGCGCAAACGCCTGGGACAGACGCGTGGAATCCTGCGCCCAGACATAAGCGCCCTGCGGCTGCGTGGCGTCGTAGTCAGTAAAGGCTCCGTAGACGCCGTTTGCCTCGGGACTCGGGTCGTTGGCGACACGCTGCAGCAGCTCGTGGTTCACGCTTCCGAGGCCGATCGCATAGACGTACACGCCGGGGAAGTTGCGGCCGTCCCACAAGTTGCGAGTGGTGCGGGCCCGGGACGCCGCGCCGGCCGTGGCGTTGTAGGAGGCGCGGATAAAGTTATCAGACGTGGAACGGTACCTGGACTGTCCGTCGAGCGTCGCGCTGGAGAGCGGACGGTAGGCAGTGATGTTCAGCGGATTGCCGAACACGTCTGTCTGCGGCAACCATTCGATACCCTTCGAATTGGTAGCACCGACGGTGCCCGAGCACCCACTGGGAGAGAGGCCGCCGCTGTTATAGTTGCCCGCGGAACTGGTGGCCCAGAATTTGAACCAGACGCTGCCGTTCGACAACGATCCGAACGGACCCCGCGGCAGACTCGAGCCTGTAATATTTGGAGATTCCGAGTTGTACTGGAAGAAATTCGTACTGCCCAGATCGATCGCCGCTGTCCAGTTGGGCGGGTTTACCGAGAAGTCTCCGCGCGGGCTGGCACCGGCATTCACAGGGCGCGCGGCCGAGTCCCTGCAAGTTGCATTGTCGGCCAACAGTCCGTTCGGCTGGTTCGAGTAACCCGTTGCGTCGAGGACAAGCGTGTTCGGTTCGCCGTCGGTGAACACCAGCAGGACATTCAGGGCGCCGGGAAGACCGATTTTGAACAGTTCGTTGTAACCGATGATTTCCGCGGCCGGCGTTCCGGTGGTGTTGGCGCAGCTAATCGTGTCGATCGCGCCGGCGGCGGAACCGCTGGTATTGCTATAGCCAAGTACGGTCTGGAAGTTGAGCGACGGCGGAGACGCCAGGTGGACCGTGTCGGAGAAGCTGATCAGGCCGATGCGGTCGCGCTGCGCCGAAAACATGCCGGTGAACTGCTTGGCGGCCCTTTTCATGAGCGTACAGGCGTCGGTGGCGCCGCCGGTGTTCATCGATCCCGAACGGTCGAGCACCATCATGATGACGGAGTCGCGGCGGGTCGCCCGGCTGGTCGAAAGGATGCGGGTGGAATCGTACCCCCAATAGCGCATGAAGTACGACGGGGCGTTGGCCGCCGCCGTAACCACCACGTGGCGGATCATCGGTTCGGACGGATCGTCATAGACCTGCGGTTCGTCGAGCGTGATATTGGAGACGCCGAACGTTCCCGGCGGAAAGTTCCGGTTAAACCAGTTCGCCGCATTGGCTTGCGCCGAAGCTGCCTGCGCTTCGGTGGTCAGCCCGATGCTCAGCGCGCGGGCCGCCGCAAGGGAGGCGCCGTCGGCGGCCAACTGAATGCGGCTTTTGACGCTGTACATGATGCTGGCGTCGATGCCCATGCCCATCATGGAGACGAGGACCGGGATGGAAAGCGTGCCGAGCAAGAGCACCACGCCCTTTTCGCGCTCCCGGCGGCGTTGTGTGGCGCGAGCCGGAATTGCCGCCGCCGCGCTTGCGTTGCCAAAAAGTGTTTCTGCTGCCATGACTTTGCTAACTCCTGTCCACGCCTTACATGAACACGCGGGTATAGGTACCGTTCGAATCGAATTCGCCCGCGCCGCCGGTGCCCGCTTTAAAGAAGGACTCAACGATGTACACAAACTGTCCGGCGCCGAGCGAACTGCCCCACAAGGTCGTGAAGTCGGACGAGACACGCGCCCGGCTGTCCGTCGTGTAGTTGCTCACTTGCCCGGTTCCGGCAGACCAGATCGCCGTTGGCACCGGCCCCGAAAAGCTGTCCACCGCCACGCCGTTGATCACCAGGCTGCGGTTGCCAAGGTAAATCCGCTCGGCCAGCACATACTGGCCGGCGTTGGTGCAGCCGCAGGCCGGATCGACAAAAATCACCTTGCTGAGCGCCACCATGCCATTGCCTTGGTTGTTGACCACCGCGTTGCCGGATTCCACCACCAGCCCGAGACCACTGGCCACCCGCGCAATGATGCGCTGGTTGCCGAGCGCGGTCATATCCACGCCCTTGATGTACATCATCGCGGTGGACCGCGTGACGTCGCCCGCCTTGTTGTAGCGGATGAAGTTCATCCCGCTGATGAACATCCAAATGAACGGCGGCATGAGCAGTAGCGACCACAAGCCGAACTCGATCGCCTCGAGGCCACCCTGGCGTCTGCGGCGATGTCTGCTTACTGGGCGTACGGCCGGAGCTATGGATTGATGCTGCATGCTTTTGACACTCCTAGAGCGCTGGTTGCCCGCCAAGACCGGTGCCGCCCAGTACGTCCGCCGAATACACATTCAGCGCCATGGAACTTCCGAGCGGACGATAGAAAACTCCCGTAAAGGAGCCCGAGAAAGGGAACATCCAGCGGTACGGATAGTTGCGGATGGACACCTCGACGATGTTGCCCGGGCTGTTCGAACCAGCTCCCGTCAACGCCGTTCCAGCCGTCCCCGAGGCCGCCGAAATCGCGTCCGGATCGTAGAACTTCACGTCGATCCAGGGAGTGTCCGCGCCCGTGGTGGAGGTCGAAGAGGCGTTCACGAATCCGAGCGCCCATTGCGAGGTCTTGTTCTTCACCGACTGAATCTGCCCCACGCCGCCGCCTTCGGTCTGCATCGTGATCGCGTAACGCGTACCCTCACGAGCCGCGTTCTGCAGCGTGTTCCAGGTGAAGATGACAAATCCGATATCGAGAAACCCGAAAATGATGGCAAAGGTGGGAAGCAGGACTAAACCCAGCTCCATCGCCACCGTACCGCTCCGTTTCCGGTTCCGTTTTGTTGTTCTATCCGGCTTGGCTATCATACGTATCCGATCGGGATCTATTTGTCCCTACCAGATATGATGGGCGCTTCGCCGCCAATAGGACATTAGGTGTTTTGCACGAATACGGGGGGAGAAAGCCCTAGGATCCTATACCCAATAGTTCTACGAACTAGTACCAGAGTTTACCTTTGGGTTATGCCGCGACTGGAACTTTTTGTCGCCGTCCGTACAGTATCCAAGCACCGCATGCAAACAAGCCTACAGAGATCCATTGGGTTAGCGACCACGGACCATCAAACGGCAGCGCCTGCGCGTGGAACCGGTAAAACTCGATCCAAAAGCGGAAACCTGAGGAAATGACGAGGTAAAGCCCTAGGATCTCACCATCACGGTGTGGCCGGCGCATCCTCCAAAGCAGGAACAGGAAGATCCCGAACTCGGCCAAGGACTCATAGATCTGCGTGGGATGCAGGGGGATATCGAGCGGTACGCCGGTCAACGCTTCGGCATCCGGATTGTGAAAGCGGATGGCCCACGGGCGCTCGCAGGCGATGCCCCAGCAGCAACCGGCGGCCAGGCACCCCAGGCGTCCGATGGCGTGCCCGAGGGCGATCCCCGGGGCCGTCGCGTCCATGGCGGGCCATAGCGGAATCCGGTGCTTGCGTATGTACCAGACGCCGACCAGAACGGCAAGAATAAGACCGCCTTGGAACACGCCCGCCGCCTGCAAGGTCGCCATGCTGAACAGCGGTCGCGAACCGTTGAGATACTCCGGCAGGTCGAACAGGATCAGGAACAGCTTCGCGCCCAGCAACCCGGCTAATACGCAGTAGATGGCCAGGTTCGTCATCAGGTCGCGTGCGATGCCGCGCCGTTCCCCCTCGCGAACCGTAATCCGCAAGGCCAGAAAGAACGCCAGCGCCACCAGCACGCCGTAGGTGGGCAGAAAGAAGTCGCCAAACGAGATCAGCTTAGGAAACATGCGGCTCCGGCTTGGGTTTGTGCAGCCATTGTTCGGCAAACAGAAGTACGGCGCCGCAGAAGATCGCGCTGTCGGCGACGTTGAACGACGGCCAATAATACGAGCCCAGATAGAACTCCAGGAAATCAGTTACCGTGCCGGCACGAACCCGGTCGATGAGATTGCCGACCGCGCCTCCCAACACGAGCGATACCGCCCATCGCGACACCGGCGACGATACGATTTGGAACTTGCCGAAAAGCCCCGCGCCCAGCAACAGAATGATCGCCGAGGCCAGGCCCACCAGCACGACCGTACGCACGGTTTGCGACGCGCCGGCCAGCAGGCTGAAGGCGGCCCCGGGATTTTCCGCGTGAACCAGATTAAAGAAGCCCGGAATGACCGTAACCGTGTCCGACAGCGCCAATTTCTGGCGGACAACGGCCTTGGTCCACTGGTCCAGAACCACGATCAATCCGGCGGCGCTCAAAGCGGCGAGGCGAGGGTTCACAGGAGTTCCGCCACCGCCTCCGCGCAACGCCCGCAGATGCTCGGGAACTCGGGGTTCACCCCGACGTCCGCCATGTACTTCCAGCAGCGTTCGCACTTGGCGTCGGTGGATTTCGCCACCGCGACCCCGAAGTCTTCGCCTTTTGCCAGCGTTACCTTCGACACGACAAAGAACGCCGGCAGTTCGGACAGGTACTCACGCAGCAACGGTTCGACATCCGGTCCCGCGGTCAGAGTGATCGCGGCCTCAAGCCCCGAACCGATGAGCTTGGCCTGCCTGGCTTCTTCGAGGCTCTTCATGACGTCGCCACGAAGGGCCAGCAGGCGGTCCCACTTGGCGGCCTTTTCCGCAAAACCGTCCGGCAGTCCCGCGATCAGTTCGCCCTTGGCGGGAAACAGAT
>JAFDVT010000762.1 GCA_018268875.1 Acidobacteriota bacterium | reverse complement strand
TCGAGCATGTCGCCGCGCGCATCCGCGCGTTTTATATGGCCCGATGATAAAATCGCGTGCGATGAACCGACGCACATTCTTTTCGGCTACGACCGCCGCCGCGGCCGCGGTGGCACAACTGGAGGCGCAAAGCCGCGAGGCAAGGCCCGTGGAAGGACCTCGCGCGGAGCGGATTCCGCTGCCCCCGGTAAAAGCCGGCAGGATGAAACTGGGCACGCAGAACGACTCGTCCAACGCCTCGCTCGCCGTGCTCTCGGCCCTCGGAGTGCAGCATATCTGCAGCACGCTGCCGGGCCGCCGGCTGGATGCTTCGTGGTCCGTCGATGGACTGAGCCGGTTGCGCGACCGCGTGGAATCGTACGGCATTCACCTGGACTGCGTACCGCTGCCGTTGAGTTCGTCCTTCGTCACAAAGGCCGAGTATCCGTCCATCATGTTGGGCAAGAGCCCGGAACGCGACAAGGCGATCGACGAGATTTGCGAGATGATTCGCAATGCGGCAAAGGCCGGCATTCCGTCGCTCAAGTACAACATGTCGGTGTTGGGCGTGGTGCGTTCGCCGAAGACGGTGGGACGCGGCGGCGCGGACTATTCGACCTTCAAATACGCCGCGCTGAACGACGACGGCAAGCCGTTCGCCGATGTCGGCCCGGTGCCCGCCGACGCGTATTGGGAACGGATTGAATTCTTCCTGAAGCGCGTGATTCCGGTGGCGACGGAATACAAGGTTCGCATGGCGTGCCACCCGAACGACCCGATGGTGCCGAAGGTGAAGGGTTACCACGGCGTGGAGACGGTGCTGGGCAACGCGGACGGGTTCAAGCGCTTCATTTCGATTCAGGAAAGCCCGTACCATGGCCTGAACTTCTGCCAGGGCACGATCTGCGAATCGCTGGAGAATCCGGACAAGGAAATCCACGACATCATCCGGTATTTCGGGCACAAGAAGAAGATCTTCAACGTGCACTTCCGCAACATCCAGGGCAAGTTCCTGGACTTCCGCGAGACGTTCCCCGACGATGGTGACGTGAACTTCCTGAAGGCCATCCGCACGTACAAGGAAGTGGGTTACGAAGGCATGATGATGCCCGACCACGTGCCGCACATCGAAGGCGACGAACGCGGGCGGCAGGCCTTTGCGTTCGCCTATGGCTACATCGCGGCGCTGATCCAGATGGTGTACGCGTCCTAAACTCGAGCAAAACAATCCGGCTGGTAGAGGGGTCTAGTTGTTGGAGGTTCCTCTACCAACATGGAAGCCGAATCAAACAACGAGACATTGCATCTTGAGGGCGACGAAGCGCTGGACAAAGTGCGAACGCTGCTCAAAGAATTCCGCAGTACGATGATGATCACGCAGGGGCCCGGCGGAACGATTCATTCGCGCCCCATGGGCCTGCAAGGCGAGGCCAAGAACTTCTACGGTACGCTTTGGTTTTTTACCGATCGCAACTGCCGCAAGGTTCGCGAGATCGAATCCAACCCATCGATTTCATTGGTGTTTCAGAGCGACAGCGATAGCGCGTACATGCACCTGTTCGGAAAAGCGCAACAGGTGGACGACCGCGCCAAGATGAAGGAACTGTACACGCCGGCAATCCGGACGTGGTTCCCGGAAGGCGTGGACGATCCACGGCTGAGCCTGATCCGGTTCGACGTGGAGCGCGGCAATTTCTGGGACAGTCCTGGCGGCTTGTTGCAGGGTCTGGGCGCGTTCACCAAGGCGATTGTCACGGGGCAACCCGCGCCAGCCGGCGAAATGGGCGAGGTTCGCCTGCGGTAGCGGCGGTCTGACAAAAACGAAACAACTTGCGCGGTGTGGGTTGGTATTTTGGGACAAGAACCTTAGAACATGTCCTCCTCCAACCCCCGTACGCACATCGCCATAATCGGCGCACCGATGGACCTGGGCGCCGGGCGCCGCGGCGTCGACATGGGTCCTTCGGCGATCCGTCTCGCCGGGCTGAATGAGAAGATCGCGTCGCTGGGGTATTCGGTGGAAGACCTCGGCAACATCGAAGTTCCGCAGCCGGAAAGCGTGACGCCCGGCACCGAAAAAGCGCGGTACCTGCCACAGATCGCCGAAGCTTGCACGCACATCGCCGAGCGCGTCGGCGAGGCCATGTCCGGCGGGCGGTTCCCGATCGTGCTGGGCGGCGACCATTCGATCGCCGTCGGCACGGTGGCCGGAGTGGCGTCCCACTTGCAACAACAAGGCCAGAAGATCGGCCTGATATGGATCGACGCCCATTCCGATATGAATACGCCCGAATCGAGCCCCAGCGGCAACGTGCATGGGATGCCACTGGCGTGTCTGACGGGCAACGGTCCCGACGAACTCACCGGGATTCTTGGCGCGGCGCCGAAGGTACGGCCGGAAAATGTCGCGATTATCGGATTGCGCAGCGTGGACGCCAAGGAACGGTTCATCGTAAAGCAGACCGGTGTCAAGGCGTTTACGATGCGCGAGATCGACGAACGCGGCTTGCGGAGCGTGATGGAAGAAGCGATTCGCGTCGCCACCGACGGTACGGCGGGCTTCCATCTGTCGCTCGATATGGATGCCGTGGATCCGCAGGAAGCGCCCGGCGTCGGCACTCCGGTGAAGGGCGGCATGACGTACCGCGAAGCGCACCTGGCGATGGAAACCGTGTGCGATTGCGACTCGCTGCTGTCCATGGAAGTGGTGGAAGTCAACCCGGTGATCGACGAGCACAATCGCACGGCCAACCTGGCGGTGGAGCTTGTGATGTCGGTGCTCGGCAAACGCATCCTATGAGAATGTCCGCGGGGGAGTGCCGCGGTTGCCTGCTGTTTCTCGCCCTGCAAGTGACGGTGTTCGGCACTGACCAGGTGATCATGAAGAACGGCGACCGCTATTCGGGCCGCCTCGAAAGCATTGAGGGTGGCAAGGTACATTTTTTAGCGGAGTACGCGGGCCCTCTGAAACTACCCTGGGAAGCCGTTGCGGGTTTGACTTCCGGCGACACCTTCGTCGTGCGGACCAAGCTCGGCGGCATCCAAAGCGCGACAGCGGAACGGATTCTGGCGTTGCGCGAACAGATCCAATGGGTTCGCAACAGCGCGGAACAAGATCGTGTGCTGCGAACCATGGAGTTAGCCAACATTCCGGTTTGGGCGGGGTTCGGAGACATCGGCCTGAGCCTTGCGCGAGGAAATGTTGAGACGTCCACGCTCAGCACCGCTTTGTCCGCCACACGCAGTACGAAGCGAACCAAGCTGGGCCTGAGCGCGTCGTCGCTGTATTCACGGGCGGTGACATCCGGCGAACGGTTGACCTCTGCCAATCAGCGCCGTGGCGGCGTACGGTGGGACTACAACTTCAGCCCAAGAGCATTCAGCTTCGTTTCCGCCGACGTGGAACACAACTTCATTCAGAACCTGCGTCTGCGCAGCGTCGTCGGTCTCGGACTGGGCCGCCACGTCGTCCAGAGCGCCCACCACACGTTCGACATCTTTAGCGGCGGCACGTACAACCGTGAAGCCTTTACGACCTCGGAATTGCGCACGTCCGGCGAAGGCTTGTTCAGCGAGGCGTCCACGCATAAAATCAACGACACGTTCCACCTGACGCAGAAGTTCATGTTCTTTCCGAATCTCACGCAACGCGGCGAATACCGCATGACGTTCGACGGTAGCGCCATTACCGCCATCCGCCGTTGGTTATCCTGGCAGGTGACGGTGGGCAACCGCTATATTTCGAATCCGCCACTTGGAGCGTTGCCGAACGATCTGTTGTTGACCACCGGGTTCCGGGTAACCTTCGGACCAAAGCAGTAAACAAAACATGGCAAACATTCGCGTAGCCGTAGTGTACGGC
>JAFDVT010000761.1 GCA_018268875.1 Acidobacteriota bacterium | reverse complement strand
CCTTCGGCGTCGAGATGGATGGCCTCGGCCGAGTCGATGCCGCCGCCACCGATAAAGGTGCCGTAGTCGATGCCATCGAGGCCGGACTTTTCGGGATCCACTCGGATGAGGAACATGTCGCCCGCGCCGTGGTAGGTGGCCTGTAGCGGTTCGTTGCCGATCGGGAAGTTGTCGGACGAAGTGCTACCCGCAACCAGAATGCGGCCCTTGGGGTCGACGGCTACGGCGCGCGCGATGTCCGTGTTGCTGCCACCGTAGTAGGTGGAATATTGCAGACCGCTCGTTCCGGCGTTGGGGTCCACGCGGGAAATGAACAGTTCGTAGCCGTGCTGGCGGTTGCGCTGGATGGCGTTCGCGGTCAGCGGGAAATTCTCCGACACCGTGTAGCCGGAGACATTGATGCGGCCGGTGCTGTCGGTTGCGACAGCGGTAGCGTAGTCGAGTCCGTCACCACCGAGGAAGGTGGTGTACATCAGCGCGTCGCCGCCTTCGCGGCGGGGGTCGATCTTAAGGATCACGGCGTCGTTGGCGCCTTCGATTTCGCTGTCCATGGAGCCAACGATCGGGAAGTCGAACGAAGCGGTGCTGCCGACGATGACGGCGTTGCCTTCGTTGTCAAGCGTCATGGCGTACGCTTCGTCGGCGCCCGAACCTCCCACGAAACCGGCGTAAACGAGCGACTCGGTGCCGAATTTCGAGGTGTCGAGCTTGGCGATGAAGATGTCGCGGAGGCCAAGATTGGTTTCACGGATGGGAGCGTTGGGGGCGCCGGCGACCGGGAAGTCCAACGCATTGGTGGTGCCCGCGACCCAGACGAAGCTGGTGCCGGGTTCGGCAATCACCGAAACCGCGCTGGTGAAACCGGAGCTGTTCAGGTAGGTGGAGTAATCGAGAACCGGGTCGATTACCAGTTCCTTCGACGTGTCGTAGGCGCCGAGGGCGAATTCAGCGGAAGCCTCGCCCGTGATGCGGTAGGTGGCGGCCACTTCGACGCGTTCGCCGTCGATGTTCTGGTAGGCAACGGGTTTGGTCTGGCGGATTTCGCTGCCGGACGCTGTGCGAATGGCGAGCGAACCGTCGGTAGCAAGCTGCACCGAAGCGGCACCGTTGAAGCGCAGGCCGATCTGGGCCGGGTCGGCGCCAGGGGCGACCACAAAATCATGTTCGAGCTTATCGACCTGCGGATGGAAGACGAGATCGACGCCGTTGTAAATCTGCTCGTAGCGGACTTCGCCGTAGCGGGGAGTCTGCGCGCCGGTGCGCCACTGCGAGCGGTCCTTGCCGCGGAAATAATCGACGCGGGCGGCGGACGGCTTGCGGCCTTCGATGACGCGGGCGGGCTTGGCGTTGGTCCAGGAAATGCCGACCGCTTCACCGCTGGGGGCCGCGACCGTCATCTGGGACGGCGTGAGGTAGACGGTTTGGCGCAGCGAGCGGGAGGCGTAGAGAACCTGTGCGGGGTACTCGCCAGTGTTGCGCTCAAACCACAGCGGAACCGGGGGCGCGGCGGCGGTAGCCGGGCGGGAAGCAGGGATCGCGGCCTGGGGAGGCGCGTGGAACAGACGGTACGTTAGGGCCGTGCCGGAAACACAAGCAACTGCGACTGCGAGCGCGAACGGACGAAATGTTTTGGACATTGGTGATTCAAAAGCGGGACTGCATGCGTAAGCGGGACGCTGGCGCAAACGATACCACTGAGGGTAGCATGCGTCGTGCCAAAGCCCCTGTCCGGCAGCGCACTGGGACGGCGCGCTGGCCGCCGCGGTTTTGAACCCTCCTTGCCGGGGTCTTTTTTCTTGTTTCTTGCCCAACCGGCCGTTACTGCTGGTGGAACCGGCTGACGAGTTGTTGCAGTTCGGACGCCGTGCGAGCCAGTTCCGAAGCCGCCTGTTTGGTTTGCTTTGCGCCATCGCTGTTCTGTTCGGCGGAGGCGGCGACGCGAGCGATGTTGCCACTGATTTCGGCGGTGGATTGGGCGGCGTTGGCGACGTTGCGGCTGATTTCGGCGGTGGAGGCGGTTTGCTCTTCCACAGCGCTGGCGATGGAGTTTGAGATGTCGTTGATTTGATTGATGATGTCGCTGACGTCGGTGATGGCCTTGACCGCCGCGTGGGTTTCACTCTGGATCGAGTCGACCTTGCGGCCGATGTCCTCGGTGGCGCGGGCCGTTTGCCGGGCGAGTTCCTTGACTTCGGTGGCGACGACCGCGAACCCCTTGCCAGCCTCGCCCGCGCGCGCCGCTTCGATCGTGGCATTGAGGGCAAGCAGGTTGGTTTGCTGGGCGATCGAGGTGATGACCTTGATGATCTTGCCGATTTCGTTGCTGCTTTCCTCCAGCCGCTTCATGGTTTGCGCGGTCATCCGCGACATGTCCACCGCCTGATGGGTGACTTTCATGGCGTTGGTGGCGCTATGGGAAATCTCTTTGATCGAGGCGGACATTTCGTCGGCGCCAGCGGCGACGGTTTGCACGTTCTGGTCGACTTCGCTCGACGCGGCCGCGACGATCTGCGTTTGCTTGGTAGTTTCATCGGCGGTGATGCCGATCTGCGTGCTGACGGAGGTGAGTTCTTCGGAGGAACTGGCGAGGATCGCGGCGGTGGCGCCGATGGCCCGCATATTTTCCCGGAGCTGTCGCTGGAATTCTTCCGCCTGGTGCTGCAGTTCCTTGCGCGCCGTGATGTCGATGGCGAACTTCACCACTTTGTACGGGCGGCCGTTCGGGCCAAAGATCGGGTTATAGGTGCCCTGGATCCAGACTTTTTTCCCGCGTTTGCCGAAGCGGAGATATTCGTTCGACTGGAATTCCCCCTTAGCCAGGTCGTGCCAAAAACGACGGTATTCCTCCGACTCCTTGAACTCGGGAGCCACAAACATGCTGTGATGGCGGCCCTTGATTTCCTCGAGCGTGTATCCCATCGTGTTGAGGAAATTCTGGTTGGCGCCCTGGATGACGCCGTCGAGCGTGAATTCGATCACCGCCTGCGCGCGGTCGATCGCCGCCTGCTTGCCGGCGATTTCCACTTCCGCCGATTTTTTCGCCGTGACATCGGCGGCAAACTTTACCACCTTGTAGACGCGGCCAGAGGGATCAAACACGGGGTTATAGGAGGCCTGGATCCAAACTTCACGGCCACCACGGCCCAGGCGCATGAATTCGCCCGAATAGAACTTTCCATCCGCCAGATCGCGCCAAAAACGGCGGTAATCCACACTGTCGGCGTGGGCCGGATCGCAGAACATCCGGTGGTGCTGTCCGCGAATCTCGTCCAGCGAGTACCCCATCAAGTTCAGGAAATTGTCGTTGGCCCAAAGGATAGAACCATCGGGGGCAAACTCAATGACCGCCTGGGAACGCCGGATGGCGGCCAGTTGCGCCTCCAACTCCTGCACAGCGCTTTGCCGGGCGTGCGCCGCTGGGGCCGCCTCTCGCCTGGTTTTCGGCTTCCGTCGCGCCGCCGCCGGTTCGGCCAATGTTGAAGATGTGGTGAGGCTCATGTCTATCGCTGGGTACCTGTCTGGTTCGCTCGCGTCTACGTCTACTG
>JAFDVT010000760.1 GCA_018268875.1 Acidobacteriota bacterium | reverse complement strand
TTCGGCGTCCGCGTACCGGTCCTGGTCGCGCAGAACCCGGCCCGTGCCCAGCCACGCCAGCGCCCGGTTCATCTGAATGGTGATGTCGCGCGGGGCCTGTTCCGCCAACTCGTCGTATAGCTTTTGCGCCGCCCCGTACGCCTCCTGCGCGTCCTCGGTCCGATGGTTCTCGTACAGCGCCTGTCCCAAGCCTCGGTAGGCCGCGGCGAGCGTGGACCGTACGGCCCGGTTCGCCGGATCTTTCGCCGATAATTCCGTCGACGCAATCACCGCCTCCTGAAACTGCCGGATCGCTTCCGCGCCCTGTCCCGACCGCGCCAGCAAACTCGCATACTGGCTCCGCACCGAGGACAGTTCTTCCTGCAACCGGCTGTTGCGAGGATCGCCGTTCACCAGGTCCTGCAGGCGCGACAGGGACTGTTGATAGTTCTCGCGAGCCCGCTGCAGGTCCCCGACGCGCTCGGCCAACTCGGCTACCGCGCGATGGTTCTGGATGACGTTCTGCGCCGCCCGCATGCTGTGCGAATTGGCCGCGAAGGCTCGACGGTACACTTCGCCATTCCGCTCCACGATTTCCAGGGCTTCGCTGAACCGCCCTTCGATTTGCAGCGCGCGCGCTTCCAGGTCGCGGGCCTCCGCGGTCTGCGCTTCGAGTTCGATGTCGCCCGGCGAGGTCGCCTGCACGCGCTGCCTGGTGCGCGTATGCTCCGCGTACGCCTGCACCGCGCCTTGCAGTTTGCCCGCCGATTCCAAGGATTGCCCGGCCAGTTGTTGCGACGCCGCCAACCCCAGCAGCGACAGTACGTCCTGCTGCGACTTCTGGCTCAATCTCTCGTACGTCTGCTTTGCCTGTTGCGCGCTTTCGAGCGCTTTCAGCGGCTGCCGCATCGCCAGCAGGACTTCGGCCATCCGCAGTTGCGACGCCGCCAGATCCCGCTGCAACGCGACGTTCGACGGATTCGCCGCCGCCAGCTTCTGCCGGATTTCCAGCGCCTTGGTCTGGCTCGCGAACGCGCCCTGCGTATCGCCCAATGCGGCGTCCCCCGCCGCGCCCTGCAACTGCCCCAATTGTTCGTAACCCGCGGCGATCTCCGCCTGCAGACCCGCGTCGCTACCGGCCTCGCGCTGCAGGTCCCGCAGCGTGTCGAGCGACTTCGTGATCAGCACCTTCCTGGCCTCGGTCGCGCCTGGCAGGTTGCGAATCACCGCGTGAATCTCGAACAAGAGCGCCTTCGCCATGGACCGTACGTCCCGGAACCGAGCCTCCGCCAATGCGCGTTGCCGGCTGGCTTCGGCAGCCTTGCCCTCCGCGCGATCCCGCTCCACGTTAGCTGTTGCCGCCGCCTGTCGGGCCAGTTCCTGTTGCCGCTTCGCTTCCGCTTCGTTGGCCTTGGCCGCTGCCGCTTCGCGTTCCGCGCGAGCCCATTCCTGC
Source organism: Acidobacteriota bacterium (assembly GCA_018268875.1). GTDB lineage: Bacteria > Acidobacteriota > Terriglobia > Bryobacterales > Bryobacteraceae > F-183. Next base: position 3,284 of record JAFDVT010000760.1, on the reverse strand, counting down.
GCCGCGATGCGCGCCTGCCACAACGTACTGGACGCTCCCAGAAGGATCAGCAGCGCCATCACCGCGCCCGCGAAAACACTCGCGCGGTTGCGTTGCACAAACTTCGCCGCGCGGTACGCGAACGTATCGCGATGCGCGCTCACCGGACGGCCTTCCAGATACTTGTCCAGGTCCGCCGCCAGCGCTTCCACCGATGGATATCGCCGTTCTGGTTCCTTGCGAAGCGCCATCAACAGAATGCGGTCCAAGTCCCCGCGCAGCAGCGGCGCCACGGACTTGGGCGCCAGCGACGACGGTTCCGGCGCTTCGATTTCGCACACCACGCGTTCGGCCTGCCCCACCGGCATGTCCTTCAAGTCGTAGGGGCGCGCCTCGGCCAGCAACTCGTACAGGATCAGGCCCAGCGTGTAGACGTCGCTCGACGTATTCACTCTCTGTCCGCGAACCTGTTCCGGACTCGCGTACTGCCGCGTCATGATCGGAATCGTGGCGTTGGTGGCTTCGTTGTCTTCCTGGTCCAGAACCTTCGCGATCCCGAAATCCAGCAGCTTTGGCTGCCCGTCCGGCGTCACCAGAATGTTGCCGGGCTTCAGATCCCGATGGACGATGAGGTTGCGATGCGCGTGTTGGACCGCCGCGCATACGCGAATGAACAGCGCGACTTTTTCGCGAAGCGATCGCCCTTCGCAAAAGGTGTCGATGCGCACGCCATCGACAAAATCCATCACCAGGTACGGACGCCCGTCCTCGGTGGACCCGGCATCGACGATGCGCACGATCCCCGGATGGTCCAGCGAACCTAGAATCTCCCGTTCCTGCTGGAATCGCGAAAGAAAGTAGTCCGTGTCCATGCCGCGCCGGATGATCTTCAGCGCGACGGTTCGCGAAAAACCGTCCTCGCGCTGGGCGAGATACACGACGCCCATGCCGCCCGCGCCAAGTTCCGTAATCAGGTGATAGGGACCGATCTGTTCCGGGTCCGACGGCCCGCCCATGGGAGCCTCGTCCTCGTCGCGGTACAGATGCAGCAACTCGAGCGCCTGTTCCCGGAACGATTCGTCGGCGCCGCACTCACGCCGCAAAAATCCGCTCCGTTCCACGGTTGGCAACTCCAAAGCAGACTCCACCAGCAGCTTCAGCCGCCGGTGTTGCTCCGGCGATGTGGTTGCCGTCTTCGAGCCGTCAACAGGCCCGTCAGGAGACGATGTCATGTTGCTTGAGTATTTCGCCCTTCAGCCAGGCGCGAACAAACTTCCACTCGCGCTTGGCGGTGGAAGTGGAGATGTTCATCAAGTCGGCGGCTTCCTCAATCGAATGCCCGCCAAAAAACCGAAGTTCCACCAATTGGGCCTGGCGCGGATCGAGCGCCTCCAGCTTTTCGAGCGATTGATGGATGGTCAACGTCAACGGATGCTTGCTCTCGGCCGTGGTTTCGAGCAGCGAATCCAGCTTTTCCATGTCGACGCGCTGCGCCCCGCCGCCCCGTTTTTCGGCCTGGCTCTTACGCGCGTAATCGACCAGAATGCGCCGCATCATGCGCGACGCGACGCCGAAGAAATGACTGCGGTTTTCCCAGTCCACGCGCTGCCCCATCAGCCGGATGAAGACTTCGTTCACCAGTGCCGTGCGCTGCAGCGTATGGTCCACGCGCTCTCGCCGCAAGTGGCTCGACGCGAGGATGCGCAATTCCTGGTACAACACCGGAACCAGCTTCTCCAGTTGCTCGGGGTCCTGTTCCTTCCAGCTATGAAGGAGTTGAGTTAATTCGTCGCGGTTCTCGGCAGGCATCGCAGTTCTGGAAGGATCCGGGTACTGTCTATTGTAGACCCGTAGTTACGCACGCGTGAGACTGGCCTAACTCACATGCGCAAAAGCGGCCCTTGCGAGGCCGCTTTCCGTTTCCCGAATTCTGTCTTCCAGTTCTTTAATTCGACGTTTCTTCCGCGCCTGCCGAGGCGAACACAAGCGTCTTGCTGGTGCCACCCAACCGGATTTCCTTGATCGACTTGGTTTCCCCGTCGATGCCCACCGTCGTACGCGGGAACTTTTCCGGGCCGTCTTCCACCTTCGCCTTCAGTTCGGCGACGTTCCTGCCCTGTTTCAGAATCACCCGCCCGCCGTCGTTCCATTCCAACTTGACGTCGCCGGGTTTGAAGGTTTTGCCGTTGATCTGCGTTGCCTGGTAGATAGTAACCGTGTGGGACTCGGCGGCGGCCAACTGCAGGGCCGTAGCCAGTCCGAAAAGGGTGATGGAGAGAAGCGGTTTCATCAGCACCTCTCCAATGGTTATCACTGTTAAGTTGCTGGAGTCAACGTCAGCTAGTGGCCAGCGTACGGGTGATGGTTGAGGATGGCCATGGCGCGGTAGATCTGTTCGGCGAGGACGGCGCGGGCGAGTTCGTGGGGGAAGGTCATGGGGGAAAGCGAAAGCAGCAAATCCGCTTTGGGTTTCCACGCCATCGGTAATCCATCGGCGCCTCCCACGAAAAACATTAGGTCCCGTGCCGATTTTCTTTGCGCATCCACCACTTTTTTTGCAAAGGTCTCGGAATCCATCAACTGCCCCGCAGGGTCGAGCAGGACTTTGTACGCCGCCGGGTGCAACGCAAAAAGATCCGTGCGTGCGGCACGGATCTCTCTGGTTTCACAAGGGATATAACGAGTGGCCCGCTTCAGGAACTCGGCCGCGATGGCATTGGCTCCCGCGTCCTTCGGCTTGCCTTCGTAATACAGGTAGATTTTCAACGCTAAGGCCGGGCCACCCGCAGTACGCCTTCCGGCGACAGGACCCCGAACACTTCCATCACGATCGGCAGGTCACCGTCCACCGCGTCGTCCGGAACCCGGAACGTCGCCTGGTACAGACCCGCGGTACCGGCCACCAGTCCGGCCGTCGACACCGGCAGTGCGCGTCCGTTCAGGATCACGCGGGCCGTCGCCACCAGCGAAGTGTTCGCTACCGGAATCGTGCCCGGCGCGACGTTCGGCAGGGGCGTTCCCCAACCGGTGCCGTACACCGTGATCGTGTCGCCCGGCTTGGCCGGCACAAAGCGCGAACCGAAGAACGTCACCGGAGGACCAACCAGTTCGCCGCCCGCGTTCACCGCCGCCACGTTGGTGCCGAAGTAGTAGTACATCTCCGGCGTCACGCCGCGCGTTTCGATCGAACGGCTACCGCTGCTGAGCTCATCCGGCGTGCCGCAGTTGGTGAGCACTTCCATCAAGGTTGTGCCAGCAGCCGGAACCACCGGAACCTGCACGCTCAACCGGGTCGGAGCCACGCT
>JAFDVT010000075.1 GCA_018268875.1 Acidobacteriota bacterium | reverse complement strand
GATCTTTTCAATCGCCCATTTGAGCGATGCCGAACGCATGTTCTTCGTGTCGCTGCTGCTCAACCAGACGCTGAGCTGGGTGCGGTCGCAAAGCGGCACCACGAGTCTGCGCGCGTTGCTGTACATGGACGAGATCTTCGGGTACTTTCCGCCGGTCGCGAATCCGCCGAGCAAGAAGCCGCTGCTGACGCTGTTGAAGCAGGCCCGCGCGTATGGGCTTGGTGTCGTGCTCGCGACGCAGAACCCCGTCGATCTCGACTACAAAGGTCTTGCCAATACGGGCACGTGGTTCATCGGACGTCTACAGACGGAACGCGACAAGGCTCGCGTGATGGAAGGCCTAGAGGGCGCGGCGGCGCAGACCGGAACGTCGTTCGACCGCGCGAAGATGGACCAGATTCTGGCCGGCCTGGGCAAGCGCGTGTTCCTGATGAACAACGTCCATGAGCCCGAGCCTGTGCTGTTTGAAACCCGCTGGACGCTGTCGTATCTGCGGGGTCCGTTGGGGCGGCCGGAGATCCGGAAGCTGATGGACGCGAAGAAGAACGGGACAGCCACTGCGGCGCCCGCCGCGCGCAAGACCGGTGGAACGGCGCCCGTGCTGCCACCCGATGTACCGCAGTATTTTGTCCCGGCCCGCACCGAGAACCCCGAATACAAGCCAATGGTGGCGGGTTCGGCGAAGGTGCAGTTTACCGATGCCAAGGCGGGCGTGGACGTGAACCGCGACGTCCTGCTGCTGGCTCCTGTGACCGACGGCGTGGTCTGCGCGGACTGGGACAATTCGACGGAAGCGGACTTCAGCATCGACGAGCTCGAAAAGCAGCCTGCCGACGGCGCGACCTTTGCCGATCTGCCGGGCGGCGCTGCCACGGCCAAGAGCTTTGCCAAGTTCAAGACCGATTTCTCGGCCTACCTGTTCCGCACGCAGAAGGTGGATCTGTTCAAGAGTCCAAGCCTGGGTGCGATTTCCAAACCCGGCGAATCGGAGCGCGACTTCCGGTTGCGCCTGCAGCAGTCGGCGCGCGAAGAACGTGACGCGCTGGCCGAAACGTTGCGCCGGAAGTACGCGCCAAAACTCGCGACGCTCGAAGAGCGGAAGCGCAAGGCCGAACAGGCGCAGGAACGCGAATCGCAACAGGCATCGAGCCAGAAGATGGAGTCTATGATTTCCATCGGCACGGCCGTGCTGGGTGGAGTTCTGGGCGCGTTCATGGGACGCAAGACGATTACCGCGACGACGATCAGCAAGGTTGGATCGAGCGTGAAGTCGATCAACAAGATCCGCAAGGAATCGGGCGACGTGGATCGCGCCGGCGAGACGGTGGAAGCAATTTCCGCACAGATCGACGAACTGAACAAGCAGTTTGAAGCGGACGTGGCGGCGGCTACGGGCCGCGTCGATCCCGCCACCGAAGCGTTGGAACCGGTTACCGTGCGAGCCAAGAAGACGGGAATCGCGGTGAATTTTGTCGGCCTGGCGTGGTCGGCCGAATAGCGTATTTATATAATCAGTCTTCCCGAAAGAAGAAAAACAGATGCAGCAGCAAAACACAAACACCACGCGCCGCAAGGCGATTGCCGCGGCGGGCGCGGCGTTGACCACCAACCTGTTCACCGGCCGGGTGAAGGGCGCCAACGATCGCGTCGCGGTAGGTTTTATCGGCCTGGGCGCGATGGGCGGCGGCAATCTGCGCTACGCGATGCAGGTGCCGGACCTTCAGCCGGCGGCCTTGTGCGACGTCTATGAGCCGCATCTGGAAGCCGCGGTGTCGGTGGCGAAAAAGGGCGGCTACACGATCCAGGGCAAGCGCGACTTCCGCGAGATCCTGGCCGACAAGAGCCTGGACGCCGTGTGTATTTCGACGCCCGATCACTGGCATCCGTACATGACCGTCGAAGCCTGCAAGGCGGGCAAGGACGTGTATGTCGAAAAGCCCGCGTCGGTGTACGTCGACGAAGGCCAGAAGATGGTGCAGGCGGCGCGCAAGTACAAGCGCATCGTGCAGGCCGGCACCATGCAGCGTTCGGGCGGATTCTTCCAAAAGGCCAAGGAAATCGTCAAAAGCGGCGCGTTGGGCGAAGTGACGTTCGTACACTGCTTCCAAAGCGGCATGACCAAGAAGGAAGGGTTCACGATGATGAAGGACGCCAAGCCCGGCTTGCCTTCCGATCTGAACTGGGACATGTGGCTGGGGCCGGCGCCCAAGGTGGAATTCGACGACCTGCGCTGGGGCGTCAAGGTCGAACGCTTCCCCACGTTCCGTTACTTCTGGGATTACGCCGGCGGCGCGATGACCGATTGGGGCGTGCACCTGATTGACCCGTTGCACCAGTGCTTCGACGAACAGATGCCGGTGTCGATCGTGGCGCTGGGCGAAAAGTTTTACGTCACCGACAAGCGCGATACGCCGGACACGATGATGGCGACGTTCGAGTATCCGAAGTTCCTGTCGACCTACGAATCGCGCACGGCGAACCCGCTGCCGATGTTCGGCATGAACCAGGGCGCGGCGACCATGATCCACGGTTCGGAAGCGTCCATGATGGTGAGCCGCAGCGGTTGCTGGTTCATCCCCAACGATCCGAAGGCGGAGAAGAAAACCTGGGATCGCCAGTCCAACCCGGAGATGGTGGCAATGAACGTTCCACACTGGAAGAACTGGGTGGAATGCATCAAGTCCAGGCAAGCGCCGACCAGCGAGATCGAGACCTGCGTACGTTCGTCGACGACATGCATCCTGGCGAATCTTTCGATGCGTTTCAAGACGCGCATCGACTGGGACGAAAAGAACTGGACCGTCAAACAGAAGGATGTGCAGCCGCACCTGAAGGCGAAGTACCGTTCGCCGTGGAAGCTGGAAGTGTAAGCTCGCGGGAATGCAACCGAACCCGTTTCTGGGAGTTTTCCTGCATTGGCTGGGCGGACTGGCATCCGGCAGTTTTTACGTGCCGTTTCGCGGGGTGAAGCGGTGGTCCTGGGAAACCTATTGGATGGCGGGCGGGATCTTCAGTTGGATCCTCGCCCCTTGGGCCTTTGCATTTCTCAACACCAACGAACTGCTGACGGTGATCAGCCAGACGCCGTCGGACACGTTCTGGCAATGCTTCGGGTTCGGACTGCTGTGGGGGTTCGGCGGACTGACGTTCGGTCTGACCATGCGCTACCTCGGCTACTCACTGGGAACCGCGGTGGCGCTCGGGTACTGCGCGGTGTTCGGGACGCTGATTCCGCCGATCGTCAGCGGCGATTTCAAGTCCACGCTGATCCATAGCGCGAGCGGAATCTGGATTCTCATGGGCGTGCTGGTGTGCGTGGCGGGCATCGCGATTGCCGGCTACGCGGGACGCACTAAGGAACGCGAGATGCCGCCCGAACAGAAGCAGGCGTCGATCCGCGAGTTCAATTTCAAAAAAGGCATTGCGGTGGCGACGTTTTGCGGCGTCATGAGCGCATGCTTCGCATTTGGACTGGCCGCCGGCGAACCCGTGAAGGCGATCACCATGAAGTACGGCACGGCGCCCATCTGGCAGGGTTTGCCCGTCCTGTGCATTGTGCTGCTGGGCGGATTTACAACGAACTTCGTGTGGTCGATGATCCTGCATGTGCGCAACCGGAGCCTGGGCGAGTACGTTTCGCGCGACTTCCCTCTGCTGCGGAACTATCTGTTCAGCGCACTGGCGGGCGTCACCTGGTACTTCCAGTTCTTTTTTTACTCGATGGGCGAGACGCAGATGGGGCGCTTTGGCTTTTCCAGTTGGACGCTGCACATGGCGAGCATCATCATCTTCAGCACATTGTGGGGCCTCTATTTTGGAGAATGGAAGAATGCCAGTCCCAAAGCCATGCGTCTGGTGGTAGCGGGAATCGGAACACTGATCCTGTCGACGATTGTCGTCGGCTACGGCAATTACCTAGGCGCTTCGCTGGGGTGAGCCGATGAGTGGGGAAGGGAGAAACTTTTTTGAACGATTTTCAGGGTAAGGTCGCAGTGATCACGGGCGCGGCGTCGGGCATCGGGCGCGCATTGGCGTTCCGCTTTGCCAAGGAAGGCATGCGGCTGGTTCTGGCGGACATCGAGGAGATCAACCTGGACGCCACCGCCAAGGAACTGCAGGCCACCGGCGTCGAGGTGCTGAGCGTAAAGGTGAACGTCGCAAAACCGGCCGAGGTGGAAACGCTGGCCAACCGCGCGCTGAACCGTTTTGGCAGCATCGATATTCTGTGCAATAACGCGGGCGTGGGCGCCAAGCCTCGCGCCACATGGGAATACACGCAGTCGGACTGGGAATGGGTGTTCGGCGCGAACTTTTGGAGCGTGGTGAACGGGCTGCACACGTTCGTCCCGATCATGATCCGGCAGGGAACCGAAGGGCACATCGTGAACACGGCGGCCATGTCGGGCCTGGTGGGACTGCCGAATTTCGCGCCGTACGTCGCCAGCAAGCACGCGGTGGTGGCGATTACCGAATCGCTGCACTATGAGCTTGGATTCCGCAAAACGAAGCTGAAGGCGTCGGTGTTGTGTCCGGGTTATGTGACCACGCGCATCGCGGAAGGAGCGCGCCCAGCAGCCGAGGACCTCCGCGACGCGACGCTGGAAGTGCAGTTGATGGAAGAAGCCAAGGCCCGGGCGCAGACGGCGTTGCCGCCGGAAGCGGTGGCCGAGAGCGTCCTGGATGGGATTCGGAAGGAGAAGTTTTACATCCTGACCCATCCGGAACGGAAGGCCGACTTTGCCTGGCGCGCCGCCAACATCATGGAGGAGCGCAACCCGGATCCGCAGGCCTTGCTGAACGGTTGGCTGGGGAACTAGCTCCCAAGCTTTTTGAATTCGTCGATCACCTCGCCGAGTTGCGTAGAGAGTTGCGATAGCGAATTGGCGGCGCGCAAGGTTTCGGCCGCCCGTTCGCTGGTGTTGTGAGCCGCCGCGGCGACCCCCGCCACGTTACCGGTGATCTCGTTGGTGCCCGAGGCCGCCTCCGCGATGTTGTGGCTGATTTCGTTGGTGGTTGCCGTTTGTTCTTCCACCGCCGCCGCGATGATGTTCGAGACATCGTTGATCTGGCTGATGATGGTTCCCACCTCGACAATGGCGTCGACCGCCCGCCGCGAGTCCTTCTGAATGGCCTCGATCTGGTCGCCGATTTCCTCGGTGGCGTGGGCCGTTTTCTTGGCGAGTTCCTTCACTTCATTGGCCACAACCGCAAAGCCTTTGCCGGCCTCGCCGGCGCGCGCCGCTTCGATCGACGCATTGAGCGCCAATAGATTGGTTTGCTGCGCGATCGTCGAAATCACCTTGATCACCTTGCCGATCTCGACACTGGACTGGCCGAGCTTGGTCATCGTGTTGTTGGTGTTCTGCGCCATTTCCACCGCCGACCGGGCGATGCGCGCCGCTTCCGCGGAGTTCTGCGCGATGTCCTTGATCGACAGCAGCATCTGTTGCGAACCTTCGCTCACCACGTCGACGTTGCGGGCAACGCGTTCGCTGCTGGTGGACGCGAGGCTGGCCTGCGCGGCCGTACCGTTGGCGTTGTCGGTTAGTTCCTGGCTGATCACCTTCAGACTGTTGGAACTCGCCGCGAGCGTAGCCGTGATGTCGGTCACCTGCCGCATGATGCCTTCGCGTTCCTTGGCGGCTTCCCTGGCGGTGACGGTTTCCCACGTCACCATCGGACCCAGGTATTTGCGTTCGGAATCGTAGATCGGCGAAACGTTGAGTTCCAGGATCTCCGGCCCGAGCTTGATCTTGGCCTTGTGCGGAAGATTCCGGTGGTCGGACAGCATGGCCCGCTGGTGTTGCGGATGCTTGTGGAAGATGTCGATGGACTGGCCGACAACCTCGTCCGCCTTCACCGGCAAAAGGTGCTCCAGCTTACGCAAGGTTTGAACACTCGCCGGATTCATGTAGTCGATCACCAGGTCCAGATTGGTGCGCATGATGTTGATTGGTGCGTTTTCCACCATCTGCTTCATGCCTTCCATCTCGGCTTGCAGAGTCTTGCTGGCCGAAATTTCGGACCAACTGACCGCCATGCCGCTCATCTTTCCATCCGGCCCCACTAGCAGGCAGGCGTTCAGGTCCAGCACCAGGCCGCCAAAGCGGATTTCGGTGTGCAAAGGGTACGAACGCGGGTCCAACAGACGCTCGCGGATCTCCGCCGCGCGTGCGCCGTGGAAGATGTCCACGCTCTTGCCCAGGATCTGGTCGTGACGCAGGCCGAACTGCTTTTCGAGGATCGGGTTAATACTCGCCAGCGTTTCGGCGGCGCGGCGATTCATGTAAATAAGTTTTAGGTCGGCGTCCGCGACGAAGACGTTGACACCGAGGGATTCAAGAGCAAGGGCCACCAGATCGGGCGCCGTTTGGGATCGTTTTTGTGCAGGAGGCATTCTGGGTTCTGCCAATGTGATTCGTATCGGCGGCGAGGCCCGAAGTGTGCGGAAATTCGATAAAAAACTGGGGAAATTTCCTCATTCAGCCTCTTTAACTTCCCTACTCCCTGACCCCTTGCCCGGGTTCCAACGATGACGGAATAGTGTCAGTTCGGCGAATCCAAGTTACAATGAAGGCGCATTCCTGGTAGCAGTCCGGCTCGAGGCAAAACCCAATGGCATTTGACAAATTTCACGACGAATGTGGTGTGTTTGCGATCTTTGGCAGCCGTGACGCCGCCAATCTGACCTATCTTGGCCTGTATGCGCTCCAGCATCGTGGCCAGGAAAGCGCTGGCATCACCTCCAGCGACGGCGAAAACCTGATTACGCACAAGTCCATGGGACACGTGCACGACATCTTTACGCCGGAAGTTCTGGCGACGCTCCCTGGGTCGTCGGCCATTGGACATACTCGGTATTCCACCGCCGGGGATACGGTGCTGCTCAACGCCCAACCCTTCTCCGTCGACTGCAACAAGGGCAAGATCGCGGTGGCGCACAACGGCAACATCACCAACGCCGCGGAATTGCGTCGCGACCTCGAGGCCGAAGGCTCCATCTTCCAGAGTTCCAGCGACACAGAGGTGATTCTCCACCTCGTGGCCAGGTCGCGCGAACGCACGCTCGCCGGGGCCCTTCGCGACGCCCTCCTGCAACTCGAAGGCGCGTTTTCCCTCGTATTTCTGGCCAAGGACCGCATTCTCATCGCCCGCGACCCCAACGGCTTCCGTCCCCTCGCCATGGGGCAGATGGAAAACAAGAGCTACGTGTTTGCGTCTGAAACCTGCGCCTTCGACCTCATCGGCGCAACCTACATCTGCGACGTCGAACCCGGCGAGATGGTGATTGTCGGCCCCGAAGGACTGACGCGCGAACGGTACGCCCCGGTTCGCGACCAGGCGCATTGCGTGTTCGAACATGTGTACTTTGCGCGTCCCGATTCGAAGGTTTTCGGCCGCCCGGTGGCCGAATCCCGCGAAATGCTGGGGCGTCTGCTAGCCCGTGAGACGTTCGTCGACGCCGATGTCGTCGTCCCGGTGCCGGACTCCGGCGTTGCAGCGGCGCTCGGCTACGCGTCCGAATCCGGCATCCCGTACCGCCAGGGCCTGATCCGCAATCATTACGTGGGACGTACGTTCATCGAACCTTCGCAGGCCATCCGCGACTTCGGCGTCAAGCTGAAGCTCAACCCCGTGCGCCATCTGATCGAAGGCAAGCGCGTGATCCTGGTGGATGACTCGATCGTCCGCGGCACCACGTCACGCAAGATCGTACGCATGGTTCGCAGCGCCGGGGCCAAGGAAGTGCATTTGCGAATTTCCTGCCCGCCGACCGTTTCACCCTGTTTTTACGGGGTCGATACGCCGGTTGAAAGCGAACTGATCGCCGCCAACTCGACGCTTGAAGAGATCCGGAAGTACGTCGAGGCG